>DATEOJ010000426.1:0-14539 GCA_035274235.1 Pyrinomonadaceae bacterium | reverse complement strand
CTCCCCGCGCCCTGGTACGCCGGCCTTCGAAATGGAAGACGATGTAACGCTCGGAGAGAAAAAACTCCGGTTCCTTGAACTCGAGCAAGTTCAGAAGCGAAGTCAGAACCAGCGTTTGCAGCGTTATCTAGGAAAGCGGATCCAGGTTTTGGCGGAGCGAATCTCGACTAGGAGTGCGGATGACTTATCAGGCCACTCGACTTGTCATAAACTTGTAAACTTCAAAGGCACGGAAGATTTAATCGGCAAGCTGGTTGATGTTAGAATTCGGGAATTGAAAACGAACTCATTGTTCGGGGAAGTTTGTTAGAACGTGAGCGACGAGAACAGTGTCATCGAAGTGAAGATCGGGGCCCTTATCATGGACCCGAATACCAATACGCCGATCGTCGTCCTTAAGGGCGTCGAGACGGAGACCGTTCTTCCGATCTGGGTCGGAGCGTTCGAGGCGAACGCGATCGCACTCGAGATCGAGAAGATCGTTCCTCAACGCCCGATGACACACGATCTCCTCCGAAACGTCATCATCGAATGCGGATTGGTCGCCTCCCGAGTGATCGTGACCGATCTTCAGGAAAATACGTTTTACGCCGTGGTCGAACTGAGGGATAATGAAGGCGAACTCGTTTCCATGGACGCTCGGCCGTCAGATGCGATCGCACTTGCACTCAGGCTTGATTGTCCGATATTTGTGAGACAGTCTGTTATCGATCTCTCCGCTTCTTCGAACCCGCTGGATCCGGAACCCGAGAGCGATCCCGCGTCAGGAGCCGAAGAGTGGCCCGATCTGATCGGTTAAATTTTCTTGCTGGCCCGCAGCCGGCGTTCTCCCGTTACTGAGATCACCCAATTCTTTAATATCCGCCCGCGACGAGCGGGACTCCGAACGGAATGATAATCGTAATCGCGAACCAAAAAGGCGGAGTAGGTAAAACTACAACTGCCATCAACCTCGCTGCCGCGATAGCAAACCAGGGCAAGAAGGTCTTACTTGTCGATCTCGACCCGCAAAGTAACAGCTCGCTTTCGTTTATTGAAATGGAACGCGTGAATGGCGGGGCGTATGAACTTTTCACTGAACCCGATCGTCCGCTCGACGAGCTCGTATACGCCACGAATACTGAGAATCTATCGATCATCCCGTCGCGAATAAGTCTTGCAAAGCTCGAAGCAAAGCTGATCGGCGATTTCGATGCGGCGTTCAAGCTCCGCGATCGGATCGAACAGCTTAAAGGGAAGTTCGACATCATATTGATCGATACTCCTCCGACCCTGGGAATCCTGACCGTCAATGGAATGGTCGCGGCCCAGCACATAATAATCCCGATCCAGTCGTCCTACTTTGCCTTGGAGGGAACTGACGACCTTCTCGAAACGATCGAGAAGATTCGTTCAAGACCAAATCCGGACCTCAACCTACTTGGCGTCGTAGTGACGCTTTACGACAAGAGAACGTTGATTGCCAAGGACGTCGAGGCCCATATACGAAATGTGTTTGGGAAGAAGGCGTTCAAGACAGTGATCTCCCGAAGCGTGCGTCTCGAGGAGTCTCCGGCGCATAAGAAACCGATTTTCGACTACGCACCGCGTTCATCGGGTGCCGAGGAATACCAAAGCCTTTCTAAGGAGGTGCTTAAACGTGTCTAAAGGCGGATTACCCATGGGAGTGAAGATGCGTCACGACGCGCATTACGTTGAACAGATCGCAACCAAGTCTCGATCGATCGGGCGCACAATCCCGCTCACTTCGATCTACCCGAATCCGGAGCAGCCGCGTAGTGAGTTCGGTGATTTGACCGAGCTGACGGAGTCCATCAAGGAGAAAGGCGTCCTCGAACCGCTATTGGTCAAGCCGACCGATGATGGCAAGTTTATGATCATCGCTGGCGAGCGTCGGTGGCGGGCGTCCCAGCTTGCAGGGCTTACCGAGGTTCCGTGCATCGAGATGGAGCTCGACGAGAAAAGCGTCGCCGAGATAGCCCTCATCGAGAACCTTCAGCGAAAGGACCTCACAGTCTGGGAAGAGGCCGACGGTTTAGCAGCGCTTAAGGAGAAGTTCGGCTATACACAGGACGAGATCGCTCAGAAGATCAGCAAGGGCCGGACAACGGTCACAGAGCTTTTAACGATAGCCGGCTTGCCTGCTCAGATCCGCGAAAAGTGTCGGGCCGCCAATATGAACGCTAAGGCGATGCTGCTCGAGGTTGCACGTCAGTTCGACGAATCGGCCATGTTCGAATACCTGGACAATCTTGCGTCCGGTAAAAAGAAGCCCGCGGCCGTGACTGCGAAAGCAAAAGAAGCCGGTAAGCGTCCTGCATCTTCGTCGGACAACGGCACCGCGAAGTCCGAGGTTTCGCACGCTGCGTCGATCTTTCAGTTCGTACCGGATGATGAAGCGTTCACGATAGAGATACGGTTCAAGGATCCGTCCGCTCGAACAAAGCGTGGAATCCTCGAAGCGCTTAAACATGCTTTCGAAAAGACGAAAGAATCTCAGGACTAGATTAAACACACCCGGTCCGGGCCCAGTGATCCTCGCGGTCCGGACCACTAACCCTGCGCCCCGCTCAGCTACATAATCCCTATTATCGGACGCGACGCATATGGCGACTCGGGTCCGATGCGAATGCCCTTCAAACGTCCGTTATAACGCCTTCCTTATCTTTGACACTGCCCGCTTAAGCGGATATCATTACCGTTTTGTTATCAACCTCGATATCAATCAGACGACACTCAGAAGGAGTTAATTAAATCATTGAGTAACGGAAATTTTCTATTCACGTCCGAATCAGTCACTGAAGGACATCCGGACAAGATTGCGGATAATATTTCTGACGCGATCCTCGACGCGATCCTTGAACAGGATCCGACAGCTCGCGTTGCGTGCGAAACGCTCGTTACGACCGGCCTGGCGGTTGTCGCCGGCGAGATCACAACCTCAGCCTCAGTCAACTACAAGCAGATCATCCGAGACACCATCCACGAGATCGGTTACAACGACGCATCGTATGGCTATGACGCCAATACGTGTAGCGTGGTCGACGCGATCGGTACGCAGTCCCCGGACATCGCTCAGGGTGTTGATACGGGCGGTGCTGGCGATCAGGGTCTTATGTTCGGTTATGCGTGTAATGAGACGCCCGAGCTGATGCCGATGCCGATCCAGATGGCTCACAACCTGACTCGTAAGCTCTCGGAAGTGCGTCGCGACGGAACGATTCCCTATCTTCGCCCGGACGGCAAGTCTCAGGTCTCGATCGAGTACCGTGACGGACGCCCGTTCCGCGTTGAAGCGGTCGTCATTTCGACTCAGACCGCTGAGATCGAGATCGAAACGATTCGCAAAGACGTCATGGAGCACGTGATCAAGACTACGATTCCGGCTGACCTCCTCGACGAAAACACGAAGTATCACATTAACCCGACGGGCCGATTTGTTGTCGGTGGACCGATGGGCGACGCAGGCGTGACCGGCCGTAAGATCATCGTCGACACCTACGGCGGCTATGCCCCGCATGGTGGCGGTGCGTTCTCGGGTAAGGATCCGACCAAGGTTGATCGCTCGGCTGCTTACATGGCTCGCTACATCGCGAAGAACGTCGTTGCGGCGGGATTGGCTGACAAGTGTACCGTTCAGCTCGCCTATGCTATCGGTGTCGCTGATCCGGTTTCGGTGCTTGTCGATACGCACGGCACCGGAAAAGTAGACGAGACCAAGCTTTCCGACGCGGTCCGCAAGAATTTTGCTCTGACCCCGAAAGGTATCATCGAAATGCTCGACCTCCGACGCCCGATCTTTAAGCAGACGGCTCGATTCGGTCACTTTGGTCGTGCCAATGACGAGTTTACCTGGGAGAAAACTGACAAGGCTGATGCCCTGCTCAATGCTCTCAGCAATGGCGCTGCGGGCTAAAACAGTTGCCGGTCGCCGGTCGTCAGTTGACAGATATTTCTGATCCTGACGGCCGACTACCGGCCTTTGACCTTTGATTTCTGACAACAGACGACTGACAACTGACTTATGGCTACCGAACAACCTTCGATCCAGTACGACATTAAGGACATTAACCTGGCGCCTCAGGGCAAGCAGCGTATCGAGTGGGCAGACCGCGAGATGCCGGTTCTCCGCCTGATCCGCGAACGCTTCGAAGCTGAAAAGCCGCTTACGGGCGTTAAGCTCGTCGCTTGTGCTCATATCACGACCGAGACAGCGAACCTCGCACGCACGCTTCAGGCGGGCGGAGCCGAGGCTCTGCTGATCGCATCGAATCCGCTTTCGACCCAGGATGACGTCGCGGCATCGCTCGTCGCTGATTGGGGTATCCCTGTCATGGCGATCAAGGGCGAGTCGATCGAGACTTACGTGAGCCACGTTCGGGCGGCTCTCGACACCAACCCGAACATGATCATCGACGATGGTTCGGACGTCGTTGCGACAATGCTCAAGGAGAAGAAGGAACTGACCAACAGTCTCATCGGTACCACCGAGGAGACGACGACCGGTATCGTTCGCCTCAAGGCGATGCAAAAGGCCGGTGTCCTCAACTTCCCTTCGATCGCGGTCAACGACGCGCAGACAAAACACTTCTTCGATAATCGCTACGGTACCGGACAGTCGACTCTCGACGGTGTTATCCGTGCGACCAACATCCTGCTTGCCGGTAAGACGCTTGTCGTAGTCGGTTATGGCTGGTGCGGTAAGGGCGTTGCGATGCGTGCTCGCGGCTTGGGTGCAAACGTCGTCGTCACCGAGATCGATCCGATCAAGGCGATCGAAGGTGTCATGGACGGTTTCCGCGTACTTCCGATGAAGGAAGCGTGCAAGATCGGAGACTTCTTCGTGACCGTAACCGGTAACCGTCACGTGATCGACAAGGAACACTTCGAAGCGATGAAGGACGGAGCGATCGTCTGCAACAGCGGCCACTTCGATCTCGAGCTCAATCTGGAGGCTCTTCGTGAAATGTCGCAGGCAGCCGTTACGCGTCGGCCGTTTGTCGAGGAGTACCGCAGCAAGGACGACAAGAAGAGCGTCATTGTTCTCGGCGAAGGACGCCTTATCAACCTCGCCGCGGCCGAAGGTCACCCGGCATCGGTCATGGACATGTCGTTCGCTAACCAGGCTCTCTCGGCTGAATTTCTTGTAAAGAACAAAGGAACGCTTGAACACGGTGTTCACGTTCTTCCTTCGGAAGTCGATCAGGAGATCGCGAGTCTCAAGCTACGTGCGATGGGAGTTTCGATCGACGAGCTTACACCGGAGATGCTTGAGTACATGTCGAGCTGGGAAACCGGAACCTAAACAAGTCGGTACATTTGGTTTATTACTTCCCTGCGGGCTTTGCACCCGCAGGGATTTTCTTTTGCCGTCGTTTCAAATCCATACAGAAATAATGGCACCTGATTTGCTCACACCATAGCAAATACTTGCAGGTGTACAGAGGGAGGGTTAGACAATGGCAGACGGTGAAGGTGGCGGAGGAGCTGGAAATTTCGTATGGGCGATCGCGTTGATAATTATCGTCGCGATCATTGCAGCGGTGATCGTTTCTGGAGGATTTCTAACTCAGGGCGACAAGAAGATCGACGTCGATATTAAGACGCCGGCGAGATAGCAAAAACATATTATCGCGTGCACACACGGGAGACTCTTGGCTGCAGCACTCAGCCAATGCCTCCTATTGTTCTTGGAGTTGGTGGGCAAGCAGTCGCTGAACGGTGGAAATAAGCAGATCCAGATCCACCGATTTCACCAGGAACTCATCCGCTCCGGCGGCAAGCATGTAATCTTTGTCTTTAGACTGAACGCCCATCGCCGAGAAAAACATGATCGGCTGTTTCACTCCGCGCTCGCGCAACCTTCGACAAAGATCAACCCCGTCCATTCCCGGTAACCAGATGTCGAGAATGTATAGATCGAACGCAGTGCGAGAGTTCAATTCCAGTGCTTCGGCCGCCGTCTCAACGGCCGTCACCTCGTAATCGCTATTGGTTTCGCGCAGCAGGGTCGCAATCATCTCTCGCGAATCGCGGTTATCTTCAACGCATAAAATGCGCCTCTTATTCTCGATCATATTTTCGTTGGTGGATCTGCTTCCCTTCCTTATGAGGTGTGTCAGGTTTGCACTCGGGAGAGCAAGTAACATCCTAGCAGAGTAAACAGGGCTAGTGGAGACCAAACTGCTAGGGACGGAGATAAATATCCGTTCATACCGAATTGTTCGAACGCACTCGTTACGCCCATGAACAAAAGCCAGAGCCCGACGGCGTAACCGATCGTTAAGACCTTCCCTTTTCGACTCAGGCTAAGGGCAAACGGAGCCGTAAAGAGAGCAATAATCAGCGGAAGAAAGATTGCCGTGTAGCGTTTCTCCAAAGCCACTCCAAAACTTCGCTTCTCGATCTCCGACTCGCTATTAGCCAACTGGGAACGAAGTTCCCCGGTTGTCAGGTGGCTAGGCTTCTTACGCACTTCGGCGAACGGGTTTGAGTCCTCGATCAGTTCCCCGCTCTTCTCTTCCTCACGAACAACACCGCCCGGACCGAGACTAAACTTTCGCGCCTCACCGGTAAAACGGATCCGATCAGCTTCCCAAACTGCGGTCTCTACGCGGTACAGGGCTTGCACCTGCGCCCAGTTATCCGCAAATTCATAGATCGTGAGGTTTTTTACAGCGCACGCCGCAGGACATCCCGCCGCTTGAAGGTATCGCTTGGCGTTATCAGACGCGGTGCTGTTATAGAAACTCGTTTCCGTATCCATCTCAAACGAGTGAATCCGACCCTCGTCCGCTACCCAAAACTTTCCAGACTTGCTCACCAATGTCCCACGACTCCGGATCTGGGTCCGCAATTCGTCCTGGCGCTGATTCGACGAGGCGGCGATCTGTTCCTGCACCTGCCAGTTGAAAAGTCCGAGTACGAACATGAAAACCAAACACGGCAGTAGGAGCCGGTATACGCTCATCCCCGCAGACGTCCAAGTCACGATCTCGTTTTGACGCGACTTTATAACGTAGGTCGCCAGAGTTGCGATCATTGCCGCAGACGGTGCGAGTTGGATGTAGACAAACGGCAGTAGGAAGATGAGGTACTTGATCAGCAGCGTGATCCCACCGTCGATGGTCCCGGCAAACTTCCACAGCTCAAACGCTGTGAAGATGAGAAAGACCGCCGTCAGGAAACCAAGCGTCAGCAGATAGTACTTAATGATGTTCGCGACCAGATCGAAATCGCGGATACCCGTTGTGACGTCCACCCAACGATTCGACCGACGCGGCCAAAGCGAATCGAGGTCGATCCGCGAAATAAGTTCGCGGACGTCGTGCGAGATCCGAGAAGCTATCGCTATACGACCCGAAAAGTTGAACCACGTGATCGCGATGGCTCCAACTACGAGCGGCAGCAGACTGCCTACGAGCACCGAGATCTTCTCGGTCCGTGCGAGTTGCTCACCGAGAAACGCGATCAAGTAGTAAGCTATCAGGCTCGCGAGTGCGATCGCGATCCCGAATCCCCTTCCCCGCCGGTTGAAGCGCAGAACGAGCGCGGTTCCGAGCAGACAGAAGATAACCGGAGTGATCGAGAGCACGATTCGCCGTTGCCAAAGTATTTCCGCTTCGGTCTTCTCGCGACCATCTTGCTTTGCGGCGTAGTCGGAAAGTTGCGCCAAGCCGAGCTCTTCCGGTGTTAGGTCAGCACTACTGAGCTTCTGGATCAATTCCCCGCGTTTCGTCTTGATCGCAAATCGCGCCTCGCCGATGCGCTCCGAAACAAACTTCGCATCACTCGGTGAACGATTGAATGTCGTTGCGACAGCGTTCTCGAGTACCAGCTCCGACTGTTCGCCCGTCGAATCGATTCGGCCGTTCGTCGAGGTTACAAGTCGCACGGTGCCGGTCTTTTCATCTTCGTTGTGAACGAAGATGTTCTTCCATTCGCCGTCACCGATGTCGCCGCCCTTTACATAAACCGTATAACCCGCGATCTCTGTATTGAAGACACCGGGTTCGATCGGTGACTCGAGTTTGTAGATCGCCGTCTTCAGCGCTACTTGACGTACAACACGAGCTGCCAACGGAACACCGTATAAGTTAATGAAGAACGCGAAGATCGAGAGAAGGATCCCGACTATCAGTGCGGGAACCGTGATCTGCAAATTCCCGACGCCGGCCGCACGAATCGCGACAAGTTCACTGTCACCCTGCATCTTCGACAGACCGATGATCACGCCGACCAGAACCGCCATCGGACACGTAAACGCGATCACGTTTGGAACAAGTGCGAGAGTCAGCTGCCAGACAAGATTTGCAGGGATGTTTGCGCTGAAGAAAATATCGGCGAACCGCGTAGCCTGTTGGACGAACAATATCACGCTCAGCAATAGCCAAGAGAAAATAAAGTACGGAAGGATCGCCCTAATCAGGTAGCGTGAGATAGTCAGGCTAAAGCGCATTGCTCGTTGGTTAGAAGTTTACCGCAAAGCTCTTTTCACTCGCCACTTCCCGACCGATCACGTTTGAAATTATTCGTTTGTAGATGCCCGACATCTCAGCGGTGTCCTCGACTCGGTCTTTGACGAACTCGGAAAAGTCTAACGGGCTAAGGCGGTGCGCCGCCGAGAAGATCTCGCGGTGTGATCCGGTGGATACCTGACGATTGCGCGACCGCCGGCAGTTTGCGCACATGAGATGAAAATCGGCCTGCACATCAGCAGTCTCGTCGCTGTCCAACTCGCGTTTGCAGGTGTCGCAGATATTCCAGTTCGGCAGATAACCTGCGAGCTTCAACAACCAGAGCTCGAAGTAAAAGCGTATCGAATGCAAGCTCGCCCCGGAATCGGCGGCTTCGATACATGCGTTCAGCATTCGATAGAGTTTTTCGTTTGGATCGTGAGGTGGAACTACCGCGGTCAGGAGATCCGCAAGATATGAAAAGGTCTGAAGAAACTCAGGCGAGCTGGCGAAATTGAACGATGAGCGTATTAGATCAACTTGCTGAATGCTCACCAACTCGCGTTCTTCTTTCTGAAAGAACTCGAGCTGAACCCGCGAGAAGACTTCGAGACTGCTTCCAAACCGACTCTTTAACCGCCTCGCACCTTTAGCGACACCTCGCACAACGCCGTGATCGCGCGTGAAGAACACGACGATACGATCCGCTTCTGCCAGGTTGTAGCTTTTGAGAACGAGACTTTCGGTTTCGAAGAGCGGCATCTTACCAGGGAATAAAATACAAGATCCAGGCGATGACCAAGCTGATGCCGACAAACTGAAGAAACGTTTTGAGACCGTATAGAACGCGCTGTCTGGTATTGCCCTCGTAAAAGCAACCGAAGAGAATCGCAACAAAGAACGCGAATCCGACGAGATAAAGAAAGTGGATCATTTCTTCCTCCCGAGGTTGATGTCGACTGCGTCGAGGGCCGCGAGGTAGTTAAGAAGACCGGCAGCTTCCATAAAACGTCCGCCGTATTCGAAGGTCGCTCGTGCTGCCATATTCGGCGCGGGTTCGACTGACGCGAGAAAACTCACGATCGAACCAAGTCCGTTGCCGAGCTTGGCGAAGACATTTAGCAGAAACAACAGCTGACCGTCCTTGAAGTCGAATCCGGGATAGTACGCTCCGCCGCTAAAGAGTGCTGCGATAAACATCGCCCAGATCGCACCTCCGATCACCGCACCTCGAACATAACGTCCCTGTGCAATATGGCCTGCGCCCGGAAAGAACCACGCTACAAGCGCGACTACCACGGGATTTTCCTTAATAAATGACATGCTTATCTAACTCAAAACCTCAACAGTCTACCTGTCGACTGTTCGCGTCATTCCTTAACAAGACCGTCCTGCGACTTAAAGAATAACGTGAAGCACTTAACCAATCAGCTCAAACTCAACATTTGCGCGCTTTCGGCTAACCGATCGGATGAACGACGCGTATCCGCTCGAGTAGAGCACGCGGAGACGAATCGTTCGAAGATCCCGCGCGAAAGCTTATCCTTCTCCCACGCGAGTTCGGGATGCCATTGCACACCGAGTACAAATCTTTCGGGACGAACATCCTCGATCGCTTCGATCACACCGTCATTCGCCCATGCGATTGCGCGAAGATCGCGTCCGGTCCGCCGAACCGCCTGATGGTGATGCGAATTAACCGTCGCAGCTTTTCCCCCGACATCAAATAGCAAATTCTTCTCGGCAATACTTACCGAATGCGAATGCCGGTCGAGTGGTTCGCCTTGCCGATGCTTCATACAACCGTCGATCTGAGCCTCGATGTCCTGGATCAGACTTCCGCCACGTGAGACATTCAACGCTTGCATTCCATAGCAAATCGCCAAGACCGGGAGCTCCAGTCGCTCAGCGTGCTCGAGAACAAGCCTATCCGTCTTGTCCTTTTCCGGAATCACCCGCCCAAGTTTTGGATGCGGGTCTTCGCCGTAAAAGGCAGGATCAACATCGCAATCTGCTCCAGGAAGAAGAATCCCGTCGAGTTCTTCGACCAGCGATCCTATGTAACCCTCATCCGGAATCAGCGGGATATGCACCGGCAGTCCGCCGGCACCCTGAACCGCCTCACTGTAGTCGCGGCCGAGATAAAAGCGCCGCGTCTCAAGCTCGAGCCGCATCGTCAAACCGATCCGAGGTCTATACGCCATAAACTCACTTATGTTCAGCTAAGTGCCCGCTGCGTGTCAATTTGAGCATTTGAACTTAAGGTCTTATGATTTTCTCATGCCTTCAGAACGTCCGAAGCGCGACATCAGGTCGACAACAGTGCTGCTCGTCCAGCGTAATGGCTCGGTTGCAATGGCCGGCGATGGCCAAGTAACTCTTGGCGAAACTGTTATCAAGGGAAACGCACGTAAGGTCCGACGGCTTGCCGGCGGGAATATTCTAGTGGGCTTCGCCGGTGCGACCGCCGATGCCTTCTCGCTGTTATCGCGATTCGAGACAAAACTTGAACAGTTTCAAGGACAACTCGAACGCGCCGCGATCGAATTGAGTAAAGACTGGCGGACCGATAAATATCTACGCCATCTCGAGGCACTGCTGATCGTCGCCGACAAGAAGGACGCCTTTCTCATCTCGGGAAAGGGCGATGTTATCTCGTCGGACGAGGGGTTGTTGTCGGTTGGTTCGGGAAGTATGTACGCCCTTGCGGCCGCACGTGCTTTGATAAAGCATACGCAACTCACTGCCAGCGAGATCGCGACCGAGGCGATGAGGATCGCTGGAGAAATTTGTATCTACACGAACTCGGAGATCGTGGTTGAGGAGCTTAGCTGATTTTTATTCATGCCGATTTACCTGGGCGGAGAAACAAAACAAATCGCTGACAAGCCAAAGCTTGATGAACTAACGCCGCGACAGATCGTCGGGGAGTTGGATAAGCATGTCGTCGGTCAGGCGGAGGCGAAACGTGCCGTCGCCGTCGCACTTCGAAATCGTATACGCCGGCAGAAACTTCCACCCGAGATCGCTCAGGACGTTCTGCCGAAAAACATTCTGATGATCGGATCGACAGGTGTCGGAAAGACTGAGATCGCCCGGCGTCTTGCTCGCATCGCCGATTCGCCGTTCGTAAAGATCGAGGCTTCGAAGTTTACCGAGGTTGGATACGTCGGACGCGATGTCGAGAGCATGATCCGCGAACTCACAGAAGTTGCGGTCGATATGACAAAGCAGGCGGCGTTTGAAGATGTCCGGGCTCGTGCCGAAGAGAACGCCGAAGAAGCGATACTCGATATCCTGCTTCCGCCATCAAGTTTGCATTATCAGACGGGCGACGATTCTGACGACGATGCGTCCGAACAACGCTCGAATCGCACGCGCGAGAAACTTCGTGAACAGCTTCGACGCGGCGAGCTCGACGATCGTCTAATCGAGATCGACACGCAGGACCGCGGCGGCAATGCCACGATCGATTTCGTCGGTGGACAGGGGATGGAAGAGATGGGCGTGAACCTTCGCGACATGTTCGGAAATCTCTTTCCGACAAAGACGGTTCGACGCAAACTCAAAGTTGGCGAAGCGATGAGTTATCTGATTCGCGACGAGCAAGAGCGCCTCGCCGACATGGAACAGATAACCCGCACCGCGGTCCAGAAGACACAGGATTCGGGAATTATCTTTCTCGACGAGATCGACAAGATCGCAGGCAGGGAATCCGGCGGCAACCCCGATGTTTCGCGCGAAGGTGTTCAGCGCGACTTGCTGCCGATCGTTGAGGGGACCAACGTCAACACGCGATACGGGATGGTAAGCACCGAGCACATTCTCTTCATCGCCGCGGGCGCGTTCCATGTTTCAAAACCGTCGGACCTCATTCCGGAACTTCAAGGGCGCTTTCCGATCCGTGTCGAACTCGAATCGCTTACGCTCGACGACCTTAAGCGGATTCTCGTCCAACCGAAGAACTCGCTCATTAAGCAATATCAGGCATTGCTTAAAACCGAGGGAATCGAGTTAGAGTTCACCGACGACGCGATAAACAAGATCGCCGAATTGACCGAGGAGATAAACCGAAGCACTGAGAACATCGGAGCCCGGCGCCTTCACACATTACTTGAAAAGCTTCTTGAAGAGATCAGCTTCGAGGGCAGCGATCTGAAGGTTAAGCACCAACGAATCGATGCCGCTTATGTTGAGTCGCGTTTAAGCGATCTCGTGCAGGACCAGGATCTGCGCCAGTACGTCCTTTAAATTAATCACATGCTGAACGATCGGCTCACCTCGATTTTCAAGTTAAGCACTTTAGTTAAGCTTGCGGGCTCTAAAGCGCCATTAGCACTTATAGCACTTGTTGTGCTTACGGGCTTAAGCTGCGGTAAGCGCAAACCGCCGCTGCCTCCAAGCGAGCGCGTGCTACAGCATGTCGAGATCACCGGTTTCCAGCGCGGCAATCAAGTGATCCTTTCGTGGAAGATGCCGGCGAGAAACGCGTCGCAAGGAAGCATCCTGAACATCTCGCGCGCCGATATCTATCGCCTGGCCGAACCGCTGTCGTCGCCGGTGTCGATCTCGGAAGAGGAGTTCGCGTCGAGAAGCACACTCGTCTCGACTCTCAACATTCGCGACACCGACTTCGGTGCGAAGGAACTTCTCTACACCGACACTCTTCAGTTCGCGGGACAGGCAGCTCGACTTCGATACGCGATACGCTTCGTGAATGCGTCCGGACAGAAGGCAGGTTTCTCAAACTTCTTTCTTCTCGAACCTGCAGCGAGGATCGCTGGGTCTCCAACTTCCCTATCCGCGACTATCACACAAGACGCTCTCAAACTCGATTGGGAAGCTCCGACGGCGAATGTTGATGGGTCAACGCCCGTTAGTCTTCTCGGCTATAACATCTATCGTTCGACCTCGGACAAGGTCCCGGGCAAACTTCTAAACAAGACCCCCGTCTCGGACACTAACTTCGACGACGCCTTTTTCGAGTTCGACAAGCCGCAGTTCTATTTTATCCGCGCGGTTTCGGTCGGCACGGGCGGCGAGCCGGTCGAGAGTCGCGAGTCGAACATCCTCGAGATCACGCCGAAGGATACATTTGCACCGAGTCCGCCGGCAGCGATAACGGTCGCCGCAACTCCGACGACGATATCGATCTTCTTCGCGACGAACCCGGAGAAGGACGTCGTTGGATATCGACTGTATCGTTCGCTCGATACCAACTCTGACAAGGCTACTTGGGAATTGCTCACGAAGGATCCTTTGACGACGAATACGTTCCAAGACACACGCGTCGAGAGCGGAAAGACTTACTACTATTATCTGACCGCGGTCGACAAGGCCGGGAATGTCAGCGAGGTGAGCGACGTCGTTTCGGAAACCGTACCTTGAACTGAAATGAAGATAGGTCAATTTAAGAATGAGGAGACGGCGTTCTACGCCGTAGTTGAAGGCGACTTCGTGCTGGCTTGCGACGACCAGCTGCAGTTGCTCGGTCCGCGATTCCGTCTTGAAGACGTCACGCCGCTGCCGCCAGTCGATCCGATCAAGATCGTGTGTGTCGGACGCAACTATGCCGAGCATGCGAAAGAACTCGGTAACGAAGTTCCGACCGCTCCACTTCTCTTCCTTAAGGCACCGTCCGCCGTCATCGCAAGCGGCGATTCGATAGTGATTCCGCCGCAGTCCTCGCAGGTCGAGCACGAAGGCGAGCTCGCGGTCGTTATCGGAATGGACTGCAAGAACATCGGCGATGACGAAGATCCGTTCGAGTACGTTCTCGGTTACACATGTCTCAACGATGTAACCGCACGCGATGTCCAGCGAGCGGATGTTCAGTTCACGCGTGGTAAGTCGTTCGATACATTTTGTCCGATCGGTCCGTACATCGAGACGGAGCTGGATGTCTCGGATATTCGAGTTACGACAAAAGTGAACGGCATCGTCAAGCAGGACGGAAGAACTTCGCATATGGTGTTCCCGGTCGATTTCCTTATCCGATACATTTCGCGTCAGATGACGTTGAATGCCGGCGATGTCATCGCGACCGGAACGCCTTCGGGCGTGTCGAAGATGGTGTCGGGTGA
>DATEOJ010000425.1:0-3592 GCA_035274235.1 Pyrinomonadaceae bacterium | reverse complement strand
ATAATGTCTCATCGGCTTCCCGCGCGCTAAAGCGTCGCCAACGGACTGGAGCGCAGGCATCCCTGCCTGCAACACCGCGGCTTCCGCGGTGTAAAGCGCTGGCAACCGCGGATTATTGAAGTCCTTCAAGTTGGACCGGGGAAGGTCAGTCTTATCGATCTCCTGGGGGCGGAGCTTGAAACGCGACGGTGGTGTCGAAGCTCCGGCGCTTTACGCCGCGGAAGCCGCGACGTTGCAGGCAGGGATGCCTGCGCTCCAGTCGCTCCGCCGCGACCGCGAGCCTTTCACGTGTGTGACGATGGCTGACGCCGGTAGGATTCTCACCTCTCTCACGTCCGAATCCTACTTAAGAAATCACTCAAGATGATTGTCGCGGCCTCGCTATCCACGACTGCACGCAGTTCCTTTCCTTCAAGCCCGGACTTCCACAGACGGCCACGGGCTTCATACGTGCTCGCCCGTTCGTCTTGTAAGAACACTGGGGGATCAAGCGACAATTCGAACTTTCGAGCCAGATCGCGGGCAAAAGTAGTCATTTCGCTCTCGGTGCCGTCAAAGTTATACGGCAAACCAACGACGAGAGCGACGGCATCATACTCCGCGACAACGCCTTTGACCTGTAAGAGCAGCTTTTTCCACGACGATCTTTGGATTACAGTGAGCGGCCGACAGACGACACGATGCTCGTCGCAGACGGCTACACCGATCCGCTTCGTCCCTGGATCGATCGCAATGATCCGACCGGCGTCTGGAACGCCCGTAATGTCTGCAATATCGCGTGTATTCTGCGTTTCTTTTTGTTGCACTAGCAGTATCGTTGTCGGATAATTGAACGTCGCTGGGATAAACCTTTCGTCCGATCATGCGTAGACGCTTTTAGTAATTATCATACGAGGTAACTTATGTCATTTCGCGGGAAACTATCGATCATGATGCTGTCAACGGCGGTTGCGATCTATGCAGCTGTCGGCGGGATCCTCAGCCCATGGGCTCGGGCCCAGCAGCCGATCAACGATTCGGGAGCCCAGCTCCGGATCTTTGAGTCAGTTTTGCAGCACATTCAGAACGATTACGTCGACGAGCCGAATCTTGAAAAGGTTCGATACGGCGCGTTGAGAGGGCTGGTCGGCGGACTCGACCCGTACTCGTCCTACCTAACACCGCAGCAGGTTTCAGAGTTCAATACGAGCAAGAATTCAAACAAGGTTGGTATCGGAGCCGAGTTCTCGCAGGTCTCGCTTTATCTTTACGTAGTTTCGGTTACCAAGGGCTCGAACGCTGAGAAAGCGGGCCTCAAAGCCGGAGACGTTGTCGAGTACATCGAGAACAAGGCGACCCGTGATATCTCGCTTTACGACGCGCGTCAGATGATCGCCGGCGATGCCGGAACTGCAGTCACCCTTCGCGTACTTCGTTCAGGCGAGAAGCCGCAGACTTTGAAAGTAACCCGTGGTGGTTACAAGACCCCGGCTGCGGAGGCTCGTGTTGAGACCGGCAAGATCGGCGTTATCAAGGTCTACAGCCTCGAGGAGGGCGAAGCCAACGACATCAAGAACCACATTCACACCCTCACGAAACAAGGCGTTCAGAAGATCATCCTCGATCTCCGAGGAGTCGCGACCGGTACGCTTAATGAAGGTGTCGCTGTTGCCAACCTTTTTATCGGCACCGGTGAGTTAGCGAAGGTGCTTGGTAAGGACAACAAAGTTTTGAAGACGTTGAGCGCTGAACCGTCGAAGGCGGTCTTCGATGGAAAGGTGTCCGTGTTGATCGATCTCGGAACCGCTGGTGCGGCTGAGGTCGTGGCTTCGGCGATACTCGATCGCAAGCGCGGTGAGGTTGTCGGCGAACGTAGCTTTGGTGCGGGAACCGAACAGCAGCTCTTTACTCTTCGTGGTGGCGACGGTCTGTTGCTCACGACCGCCAAGTGGGCATCGGCTTCAGGTAGTCCGTTCCTCGGCGACGATCGTGCAAGCATGGGCGTAAAGCCTTCGGTCGAGGTGAAGCGTCCGGATACTCCGGAACCGCTAGAGGTTGAAGAACTCATCGATCAGCAGGACGAGCAAAACCAGAATCCACAGCCGCAGGCGTCACCCACACCGGGCAAGGAACCGGTCAAGCCGGTGGTCGAAGATCTGCAGCTCAAGAAGGCTCTGGAACTCATGTCGGACAAGTCACAAACGGCCCGCTCGGGCGAATAGTAGACGTATAGTTTGGATAAAAGGTCGGGCATAACTGCCCGGCCTTTTTTTGCCTCAGGGGTCTATTGTTGCGGTTTGGAAAGGCTGTTAGAATCACCGATGAAATGACCCCCGCGCAAATTGCAGTTCGCCCACTTAGGGAAACAGATCTCAACGACTGGTTTCGATTGCGGAAATCTCTCTGGGACGAGACCGCTGAAGATGACCATAAGTCGGAGATGATGGACATCCTCGACCACCCCGAGACGCAGCTTGTTTTGTTTGCTGATACTGGTTCGGGGAGACTTGTAGGATTTCTAGAAGCGAGCATCCGTCCTTTTGTCGAAGATTGCGATACTGACCACGTTGGTTATCTCGAGGGTTGGTACGTGGAGCCGGCGTTCCGAAAGATGGGTATCGGACGAGAGCTAGTCAGGCAAGCAGAGGCTTGGGCTCGTGCCAAAGGCTGTACCGAAATGGCGTCTGATGCGGAAATCGGCAACGAGGGAAGTCTTGCGGCACATCTTAGCCTCGGCTATGACGAGACATCGCGTCTCGTCCATCTACGCAAAGATCTCTGATCTGACATGAAGTTTACTCACCGCATTATTGTTCTCACCACGGTCACGCTTATTGGCTGCGGAACCTTGTTGGCACAGTCGACGAATCAAAATTTTCCAACGCCAGTCACTTCACCCGAGGTCAGCGGTACGATCAAAGCACGCGACATCGGTGACGCTCGTTTGACGTCTTACTATTTTCAGTTCGACGCGGCTCAAGGTGATCTCTTTATCAACATCGTTACGCAGAATCTGACCGGCGATGTCGATGTGTTTACACAGAAGGATCTTCGCCCGCTGACAAAGATCGTCGTCTACGCCGACTTTGCTGAGCATGAAACCGGCCGCGTTATTTATCTTCGAAAACCCGAGAAGATGATCCTTCGCGTACAGGGCCGCACTCCTGGTGACGACCCAGCGTCATTTCGGATCAAGTTTGCCGGGAGCTTTGTCGCATCGACTGCTACGGAGGGTCCCTCCGAGCCGGAACTTCCGAGCGTAACAGCGACTAACAGCAGCGGGATTCGCGTTAACTCCGTTGGTACGATCGTCGAGGTAATACCCAAGGCGACACCCGCACCGCCACCGCCGACAACCGTTGCCGAGGCTGAGAAGCCCGAGCCGGCAAAGACGGAGGATGAGTCAAAGG
Organism: Pyrinomonadaceae bacterium; assembly: GCA_035274235.1. Classification (GTDB taxonomy): domain Bacteria; phylum Acidobacteriota; class Blastocatellia; order Pyrinomonadales; family Pyrinomonadaceae; genus OLB17. The sequence goes on along the minus strand of DATEOJ010000425.1, from coordinate 203 downwards.
AAAGTCGAGCTAAGGCGGAAACACCTGAGGTCACGGAAGAAGAGGCTAAGCCTAAGGTCGAGGTTGTCGTAACGGACAAAGCCAAGGATGCACCGCCCGCGACGACTGGGCGACGTGGTGCGCGTGGTCGTCGTGGTGTTCCGCCAAAGACTACACCGCCCGCAGACGAAGCGCCGACGAAACCCGAGACCACGACTCCGGCA
>DATEOJ010000424.1:0-2221 GCA_035274235.1 Pyrinomonadaceae bacterium | reverse complement strand
CGTGCATCCCAGGTCTCACAGTATTAAGATTTACGTTAAAGGCATCTACCCATCTCGAAACCAAGGAGCAAATTAATGCTTAGAATATTCTCTCGAATCGTGGTCGCGGGTCTCTTGTTCTCGCTCTGCATGACGACCTTTGCCCAGAGCAAGGGCTTTGACACCAGCCGTATGGACCGCTCGGTCGACGCGTGCGACGACTTCTTCCAATTCGCCAACGGCACGTGGTTGAAGTCCACAGAGATCCCGGCGTCCGAGTCTCGCTGGGGCACGTTCAACATCCTCGCGAACAACAACAACTCACTTCTTCGCGAGATCCTCGACAACGCCGCAAAGACCAAAGCGGCGGCCGGTAGCGACGGCCAACTCATCGGCGACTTCTACGGATCGTGCATGAACGAGGCGGCGATCGACAAAGCCGGTGCAAAACCGATCGAGCCGTTTCTAAAAAAGATCGACAAGATAAAAACGACAGATGACGTAAGCCGTCAGATCGCGTCGATGCACAGCGCCGGCTTGCCTGCAGTTTTTACCTTCGGGATCGGTCCGGACTTGAAAAGCTCTAATGTCGTGATCGCCAACGCGGGTCAAGGCGGACTGAGTCTGCCAAACCGCGATTACTATTCAGGCGATGACGCGAAGTCGGTAGAGACGCGTGCGAAGTTTGTCGAGTACATGACGAACATGTTCAAGCTTCTCGGCGACTCGCCTGAGGCTGCCGCTGCGAACGCGAAGACCGTCCTCGAGATCCAGACACGTCTCGCAAACGCATCGCTGACACCGGTCGAACGCCGCAACCCCGACAACAACTACAACAAGGTGACGCTCAACTCCGCTAGTGAGCTGACTCCTAATTTTTCCTGGACGCATTATCTCGCCGAGCGATCGGCACCGACGTTCACCGACATGAACCTCGCTCCGCCGAAGTTCTTCACCGAAGTGAACTCGATGATGAAAGACGTTCCGGTCGAGCATTGGAAAACTTATCTGCGTTGGATGACGGTCAATTCGGCCGCTCCTTTTCTTGCGAAACCGTTTGCAGATGAGAACTTCAATTTCTTTAACAAGTACATGGGCGGTCAGAAGGAGCGACAGCCGCGTTGGAAGACGTGCGTCCAGGCAACGGACAACGCTCTCGGCGAGGCTCTCGGAATGGAGTTCGCGAAACGCGCTTTCACTCCTGCGATGAAGGCCCGGATGAACGAGTTGATCGACAATCTGATGGCCGCGCTCAAGTCTCGCATCGACAACCTCGAGTGGATGAGTCCCGAGACAAAGAAGCAAGCTCAGACGAAACTGTCGACCTTCAAACGGAAGATCGGTTACCCCGACGTGCTCCGCGGTTATAAGGGTCTGACCATCGACGACAAGTCGTACGCCGGAAATATTCTTAGGACGAATCAATTTCAAGTGCGGCGAAACTTCGACGATCTTGGAAAGCCGCGCGACAAAACGCGTTGGGGATTCTCGCCGCCGACGGTCAACGCTTCGTACAACAGTACAAATAACGACATCACATTCCCGGCCGGTATTCTTCAGCCGCCGTTCTTCAACTCCGAAGCCGACGACGCGATCAACTACGGCGCGATCGGCGGCGTGATCGGTCACGAGATCACGCACGGCTTTGACGATTCCGGCAGTCGGTTCGATGCGGACGGCAACCTGAAAATGTGGTGGACGCCCGATGATCGAAAGAAGTTCGACGAACGAGCGGCGTGCGTCATCAAGCAATTCGATTCATACGAAGTTCAACCCGGATTGAATATCAACGGTAAGCTGACGCTCGGTGAGAACATTGGCGACTTCGCCGGTATGACGGTCTCGTACGACGCGTTTATGCGATCACTCGTCGGCAAACCGCGTCCCGCAGACATCGATGGTTTTACACCTGAGCAACGCTTCTTTCTCGGATGGGCGCAAGTCTGGGCCGGCAAGTACACCGCGGAAGCCGAACGTTCGCAAGTGAAGGGCAATCCGCACTCACTCCCCCGCTGGCGCGTAAACGGTCCATTATCGAATATGCCTCAGTTCGCGAAAGCTTTCGGATGCAAAGAAGGCCAGCAAATGGTCCGCAAGGACGCGTGTTTGCTTTGGTAACGACCTAGGCTCGCGTAGCGAGTGATACGCGGCTTTCTCTCAGCATCGCGGTCAGGCTTGCCTGACCGCGGATCACAATACGAAGGGGAGGCTTTGCCTCATAGGCGCCAACTTAGGCCGCGCA
>DATEOJ010000423.1:0-16743 GCA_035274235.1 Pyrinomonadaceae bacterium | reverse complement strand
TGGCGATAGCCGACGCGCGATCCGAAGTGCGCCGGTCGAGTGCGTGTACGCATGTCCGTCCTCGATAAGGATCAGCGAGTCGATCGGATTCACCCCGGCATCATCGTGCTCGATCGTAGCCGATGCGATCCCGTGCTCCGCCGCGAGCTTCGTACCCGCATCGGACTGGAGCGGCGCAAAGTTAAAATACCCGTCGCGATCGTGCTCGATAACAAAATTGACCGACGCGTCGCAGAAATTGCAAACTCCGTCGAATAGGACCACGGCAGGCATGCCCCCAGTTTAGCCCGCCCGAAGGCGGAAAGCGGAACGCGGAATGCGGAATTCGTAAAGCCCACATCTCCCCTTTGATTGGTCACTGGACGATGGCGGACTGTTAGCAAGACAAATTCCGCATTCCGCGTTCCGCATTCCGCATTCGGGAAGCTTTGCTTCCCAGAAACCTTTCAGCTATCCTCTCCGTAAACCCGATTCCAGGTTTTTTCACTCCGCACTTACATTATGAAACTCAAGCTCGCTTTGTTCGCTTTTGCAGCGACCAGCCTGTTCACGGGTATCGCCGGTGCTCAGTCTTACGCGATCACGAATGCCCGTATCGTTACGGTCTCCGGCCCGGCGATCGAGAAGGGAACTGTCGTCGTTCGCGATGGACTGATCGCCGCTGTCGGTGCCGACGCGAAGGTTCCGGCCGACGCTCAGGTTTTTGACGGTTCAGGCATGACCGTATATCCGGGATTCGTCGACGCTCTTACCAACGTAGGGCTCGGAGCCCCACGTGCGACAGCATCGCCTGCTCCCGCCGGACCTGCGGCAGCGACGACACCGGCACCTTCAAATTCGAACTACCCGGTCGGACTTAGACCCGAGGTGGTCGCGGCAGAGGATCTGCGTTCCGGTGAAGCTCAGTTCGAAAGCGTCCGCAACGCAGGCTTCACGACGGTCGTAACGGTCGGGCGGACGGGAATCTTCAATGGGCAGTCGGCGATCATCAACCTCGCCGGTGAGTCTGTTTCGGGGATGATCGTGCGTGCACCGTTTGCCGAGCACATTTCGTTTGCAACAGTGAGCGGTGCTTATCCGGGTTCATTGCTTGGAACCTTCTCCGCCCTGCGACAGATGTTCCTCGACGCACAACGGCTCCATGAGCTGCAGAAAATGTACGCCGCAAATCCGCGTGGCACGAAGCGGCCGGACAAAGACGCGTCACTCGAAGCTCTCTTCCCGTTGCTCAATCGGCAGATCCCGGTCGTGTTCAATGCGAACCGCGAGATCGAGATCGTTCGTGCACTCGACTTTGCGAAGGAGTTCAATCTGAAACTCATCGTCGCCGGTGGTCAGGAAGCGTGGAAGGTCGCGGATCGTTTGAAGGCCCAGGATGCGGCGGTGCTTCTATCGCTGAACTTTCCAAAACGCACGACGACGGCGTCGGCCGACGCTGATCCGGACAGCATGGAGTTGTTGCGGTTCCGGGCGGAAACTCCAAAGGCGGCGGCGCGTCTCCAACAAGCAGGAGTGAAGTTCGCGTTTCAGTCGGGCGGTACAACGACGCTCGCCGACTTTTTTACGAATGCGGGTAAGACGGTTGAGAGCGGTCTGTCGCGTGATGCGGCGGTTCGTTCGATGACACTCGGTTCGGCCGAGATACTCGGTGTCAACGATCGAATGGGATCGATCGAAACCGGCAAGATCGCAAACCTGACGGTCGTTAAAGGCGACTTGTTTGGAAAGGATAGATTCGTGTCGAACGTATTTGTCGACGGACGTCCGTTCGAACAGAAAGCACCGACGGCGACAAGTCCACGTCCGCCTGCGGGCGGCGGAGCAACACCGGCGATCGCGCAGGTTGGTGGAAATTTTGCGATAACGATCGAGGTTCCGGGTCAGCAGTTGACCGGCACTTTGGCACTGACCCAGCAAGCGTCGGTTCTAACCGGTTCGCTGCAAACACAACTCGGAACCTCGCCTATCAAGGACGGAAAGGTCACCGCGGAAGGATTCAGTTTCGCCGCGACGGTTGAGTTTGGCGGCACGCAGATCGAGATCATCGTCAAAGGTACGGTTACGGGTAACGATATTAAGGGGACGATCGATTCGCCGCAGGGAACGGTTCCGTTTACCGGAATACGGAATCCATGACTGGAGCGCAAGCGTCTCGCTTGCATGAGGGCGAAGCCCGAAGGGATCTTTTACAGTCTGAGATTTTTGATCATCACGTCGCTACGCGACGTTGCAAGCGAGACGCTTGCGCTCCAGTCCGGAGCCGAGTCGCTCGCAGAGTCAGATAGAAATGAAAACACTAGCTATTACAATGCTGATGGTGCTTGTCGGGAGTTTTGGCGCATTCGGCCAGACCCGACCGGAAGTTCTTATTAAGAACGCGACGGTGCTCACGGCTGCAAACGGAACGCTTGAGAGTACGGACATTCTCATCCGTAACGGCAAGATCGAAAAGATCGGCAAGGGACTGACGGCGGGCTCAGGAGCGAAGACCATCGACGCGACGGGCAAGTTTGTTTCGCCGGGCATCATCGACGCTCACTCGCACGCAATGATGGACGCGATCAACGAGGGCACGCTGTCAGTGACATCGATGACGCGGATACGCGATGTCTTGAACCCGACCGACATCTCGATCTATCGTGCCCTCGCCGGCGGCGTCACCGCGGCGAACTTGTTGCACGGTTCGGCGAATGCGATCGGAGGTCAGAACTCGACTGTGAAACTAAAATACGGTCATCCGATCGAAGACTTTCCGATTGCGGACGCACCTCCGGGGATAAAGTTTGCGATGGGCGAGAACCCGAAACGTTCGAGCCAGACTTTCCAACCAGGTCAGACGCCGCGTTACCCGCGTACTCGTATGGGCACGCTCGAAGTGATGCGTGACGCGTTCCTTCGTGCACGTGATTACAAGCAAGCGTGGGATGACTACAAGGCGAAGAAGACTACCGTCGTCCCGCGGCGCGATATAGAGTTGGAACCGATCGTCGAGATCCTCGAGGGTAAACGACTCGTCCACGCTCACGGCTATCGATCGGATGAGCACCTGAATCTTCTTTTGCTCGCCGACGAATTCGGTTTCCGTGTCGCCACGCTCCAGCACGGACTCGAGGCATACAAGATCGCACCGGAGATCGCACGCCGCGGAACCGGCGTTTCGATCTTCGCTGATAGCTGGAGCTATAAGCTCGAAGCCTACGACTCCATTCCGTACAACGCTTATATTCTTTGGAAGAACGGCGTGGTCGTCTCGATCAATTCCGATTCGGACGAACGTATTCGACGCTTGAATCTCGATGCGGCAAAGATGATGAAGTACGGCGGTGTGCCGGAGGAAGAGGCGTTGAAGATGGTAACGCTTAATCCGGCGAAGCAACTTGGCATCGACAAGCGAACCGGTTCCATCGAGGTTGGCAAAGACGCCGATATCGCGATCTGGAACGCTCATCCGTTTAGCGTCTATTCACGATGTGAGATGACGCTGATCGAAGGCGATGTTTACTTCGACCGCTCGCAGGATATTCAGAAGCGTGCGTTGATCGCGAAGGAACGCGAGGAGTTGGAGAAGCTTGATGTCAACAAGGCACCGGGCACGGGCGGCACACCGCCGCGTATACCGGCTGAGAAGCGCCTCGAAGATAGAGATGAAGCTGACCTGCAGCGTCTGGAGGGAGATCACCGATGAGAAGGATTGAGATCAAAGTAAAAGGTAAAAAGGAAAAAGGCAATCGACTCTTTCGAACCGTGTCCACCATTTACCTTTTACTTTTTACTTTTTACTTATCTGGCTTCGCGCAGAGTGATGGTTCGCAGCAGAACAAGACCGGGCGTGCGGGTACGTTTGCGATCGTGAACGCGCGAATTGTTACCGTCTCGGGCGCGGTGATCGAGAACGGGACCGTTGTTATCCAGGATGGAAAGATCGCCGCCGTTGGGGCAAACGTCAGCGTGCCGGCAGGAGCCGAGAAGATCGACGGCAAAGGCCTCTCGGTCTTCCCAGGCATGATCGACGCGGGGACGAATCTGGGCCTCGCGGAGATACCGCTTGGAGCTAACGCGACGATGGATGTTGCGGAAACCGGTTCGATGAACGCGAATGCAAAAGCGATCCTCGGCGTGAACCCGCACTCGTCGCATGTGAATGTCACACGCGTGAACGGCATCACGACAGTTCAGTCGGCGCCGAGCGGGGGGCTGATCGCCGGTCAGAGCGCGGTGATCAACCTCAACGGTTCGACTCAGGGCGATATGGCTGTTCTCCCGGCGGCCGGACTGGTCATCAACTTTCCGCGTATCTCGACCTTCGGCGGTTTCAACCCCGGAGCCGGACCGCAGGTCGTGGATTTCAATGAAGCCGTCAAACGCCGCGACACGCAGATCGATGAGTTGAAGCGATATTTTAAGAACGCCGAGAACTATGGTCGAGCACGTGACGCGCGAGGAAAGGATAAGTCGTTGCCGCACCTTGCGTCCGATGCTCGCCTCGAAGGGTTGGTGCCGTATGCTCGCGGCCAGCGTCCGATCATTTTCACGGTGGAACGTGAACGCGACATCCGCGCTGTCGTCAAGTTTGTCACGGAGACGAAAGTTAAAGGGATCATTGCCGGCGGTCAGGAAGCGTGGAAAGTCGCGGACGATCTCAAGAAGAACAACATCGCCGTGATCTACACGAACATCTACAACCTGCCGGTTCGCGATGACGACAATTACGACTATCTCTATGAAGCTCCGTCGAAGTTACAGCAGGCGGGTGTGAAGTTCGCGATCTCGACAGGTGATGGCGGGGCGGAAGTTCGCGACCTCCCGTATCATGCGGGAATCGCGAGTGCTTACGGATTGCCAAAAGATGAAGCGTTGAAATCTGTAACGCTCTATCCGGCGCAGATCCTGGGCGTCGGCGATCGTCTGGGTTCGATCGAGGTCGGGAAGATGGCAAACATCGTCGTTACGGACGGCGACATGCTCGAACCAAGAACGAACGTAAAGTATGTGTTCATCGAAGGTCGGATGCTTCCGCTCACAAGCCGGCACACCGAACTGTTCGATAGTTTTAAGGACAGGAAAGAAAGTAAGGCGCTGATTCCGTAGGTTGTTTTGTGTTACTGCTTCGAAGCGTTGTCGCTTTCCGAGTGTGCGGAAAACGACAACGCTTTTTACTTTTGGCGATGTGGAGCTAACGAGATACCTCGGTCACGTCACTCGTTGTCTTCACAGCCGCGAATGCAAGACGCGAGCCGTCTGGCGACCAGGCAAACGCAGTGATTCGATCGTTAGTGATGTTAGGAATTTTTCGAGAAAGTCCGTCCGCAGACATAAGGAGAAACCCCTCGCTCAGGCCTTCCGAGTACGTCACAGTCAGAAGGTCGTCACCCGGACGCCAGGCGGTTCTTCGTTCAGTTATGAGATCCGGAAAATCGAGCTTGTTTTGAAGGCGTCCTGTCTCACGATCCATCAACCCCATACGCCAGACGCGATTCCCATCCTTAAAGTCCATGAACTGGTATGAGATCGTCTTGCCGTCCGGTGAAACGCTGGGCTGAAGAGCGTAATACCCCGTCACTTGCTGAGCGCCGGTGCCGTCGATCGCGACTTTCCAGAGCGTAGGCTTGATCATCGAACCCTGCTGATAAATAACCTCCTTTCCGTCGGGCGTAAAACGCGGAGAAGAATCATTTATCCCCGACGTCAGCTGTCGGACATTCTGTCCGTTCGAATCCGCGACGAAAAGATAGTTGCGTTGCTTTTGGGCAGCAGAAAAAACCAAAGACCCGTCGGTCGGCGAGACAGTAAATCCAAACGTGAGATTGGAATTCTCCGTTAGCTGCCGCGGCGAGGTTCCGGTTACCTCGAGCTGCCAGATCTCATTTTTCCCCGACTTAGTTGAGTTGTAGTAAACGCGGTCGCCGCGCCAGTCGATCGAGTCGACAACACCCGGCTCATTAAAGATCTGCTTTGTCTGAGGGGCGATTAGATTTTCATCGAAATCGGCAACGAAGATCGATGAATACGAAATGTCGTGAACGGCATAGAGTACGCCGTTCGCGGCCGAGAGCCATGCGTAATTGTCGAGGCCTGAGGCAAGACTCTTTGATTGTCCGGTCCTCCGCGACACGGACCACAGTTGAGTTCCGGACTCGGTTGGATCAACACTCGCGAGGCCGAGCGTCTCGTTATTGATCCAGGCAATGCTGGTGACGTAAGGCCAACGCTGTTCGGACAGGTATCGTTCGCTTCCGGACTCGGGATCAACCAAGAGGATACGCGAGTTACTTTCGTCGCCCTCGGTTTCCTGAACGACGCATGCTATTTCACCGCCATCGGGCGACCATGAAACCGGGTTTGTTCGGAAGACGGGCAGCACGCGCTTTTCACCCGTTGCGGCGATCAATGTTGTCGAATTCCGTCCGTCACTATCCGCGATCTTCAGAGTCGTCTGTTGAAGTGCACTTTGCGATTCCGTATACGCGAATTTCTTTCCGTCCGGAGAGAAACTGACGGAGACATCGCTCTCGATAGGTAGCTGTTCCGGTTCACCGCCGGTCAAAGGTATCCGAGACAACTTCAGCGCCACCGCATTTTCGGCGAACGTCGTGTAGTACGCGAAATCACCAGACGGAGCGACCGACAGTCCGACAAACTGGACTGGAGCCGGCGGCATTAACTGCGTCGTCTCGCCGCCCGGGAGCTGCTGCTTCCATAAACTCTCCCCAGTCTTGTCCTTTTGTGCGTACACGAGGACACCCCCGTTTGGAGCGACGGCAGCGATCGACACTATTCCGTTAGCGGTTACCGGATCGCGGCGTCCTTTTGCAAAGTTTCTCGATTCACCGCGGTACCAGACAAATGCTAAACCCGATATGAAAAGTAAGAGGACCATTCCGAGCGTTACCAGCACGTACGGCCGCGGCGGATCTGACTTCTCTCTACGCGCCTGTCGATCTGCGACTTCGAAAGTAGAGTCCTCGCGTCGAACGGGCGCGATGAACCTGTACCCGCGACCCGCAACGGTTTCGATAAACCGAGGACTGGATGCGTCATCCCCGAGCGCTTTGCGAAGAACCTTGATGTTGTGAGTTAAATTCGATTCCTCGACGAAACGTCCGCCCCAGACAGCATCCATCATGGTTCTCTTTTCCACGAGATGGCCGGCATTTGCAATGAGCACCTGGAGCGTGTCGAAGACCTTTGGTGTCAGCGGCAGCGGTGCCGTGTCCCGATACAAAGATTTTTCAGCCGGGTCTAACCGGAACCCTTCGAACGTAAAACTCTGACCGTTCCCTGGTGACATAGAGGATTTTCAGCTGATTCTCACAGAAAATTCACCGAAACTTCAGGACTGGAGGTAGCCGAAAGTTGGACTATATGGGCCGATATTATCACACAGAATTGGGCGCGAACAGATTTATCGCGTGGTCATTTATACGAGTAAGGAGTAAGGGAAAATGAAATACAAGAACGCCCTCCTGGCTACCCTCGCCTTCCTATCAACTCTTACATTCGCCGCGGTCGCCACCGCACAGGGGAGGATCGCGTTCCAGTCGTGCGGGGATAATAACTGCGAGATTTACATTATCGATCCGGACGGAACGCACGAGGTTCGACTAACGTTCGACTCCGCCCAGGATGTCGAACCCTTCATGAGCGCCAGTGGCACGAAGATCGTCTTCGCGTCCAATCGCACCGGCCGTTACCAGATCTATTCGATGAACCTAGACGGTTCGAACTTGACCAGGCTAACCCACGACAATGCAGATGATTTCCGCCAGCCTGCGATAAATAGAAGAGCTTCCAAGATCGCATACGTGTCGTCCGGAGTTTCGATAAAGGTCGCCAACGCCGATGGCTCCAACGCCATCCCGATCAGCATGCCAGGTGGAAATTCCGAGCCCTCGTTTAGTCCCGATGGCAGCCGCATTGCATTCTCATCTTCCCGCGATGGCAACTCGGAGGTTTATTTGATGAACGCCGACGGTACCGGTCAATTTCGTTTGACCGATACGGCCAGCCAGGAAAGCTCACCCGAGTTTGCACCTAACGGCCGGATCGTCTTTACAGCTACTCGCGATGGTAATCGCGAGATCTACATAATGGACGGAGACGGGTCAAACCAAACTCGGATCACCCATAACATTTTGGATGATCACGCGCCCTCGTTCGCGCCTCAGGGGAGGATCGCCTTCGCTGCAAATCCCGGAGACGGCGATCTAGAAATATATAGGATGAATGAAAACGGCACTAATTTTGTTCCCCTCACCAATAACGCCGTCAATGAGGACAACCCGTCCTGGGGCGCCTATTTTCAACCGGAAGAAGCCCCTTTCGATTTCGACGCCGATGGAAGGACGGACATCGGAATTTTCCGGCCCGGGCCGCGTGAGTGGTGGATAAACCGCAGCTTGACCGATTCGACTATCGCATTGCAGTTCGGTGCACCCGGGGATATCCCGGTGCCTAATCATTTCACGTGCGATAGAAAGACGGACATCGCGGTCTGGCGACCGTCAACCGGGGTATGGTACGTTCTGCGCACCGCAGACTATTCCTTTTACTCATTTCCGTTTGGGATTTCGGGAGACATCCCGGCGCCGGCTAATTACTTCGGAGGCTGCCCCGGCTCCGCCGCCATCTTTCGCCCTTCAACCGGTACATGGTACGTGCACGATTCGCCTGTGATCCGCCGTTTTGGACAGAACGGCGATGTGCCGATAGTCGGAGATTACAACGGAAACGGAGCTGACGACATCGCGATCTATCGGTCGAGTGTATCGGAGTTTTGGATACTTCTGAATTCGGGAGAGGTTCGCGCCGGACGATTTGGAACGAGTGGCGACAAGGTCGTTATAGGGAACTATGACGGGCCGGCATCACAGATCGCGGTGTGGCGTCCGTCGACTGGAGTCTGGTACATACTTCGAACGGACGGTTCTTTCTACAGTTTCCCCTTCGGAGCGCCCGGAGATATCCCGGCCCCGGGCGATTACGATGGCGATGGGCTCACCGATGCGGCGGTGTTTCGGCCGTCACAGGGCAATTGGTACATCCGCAATTCAACCGGCGGAACCCAGATCAGACGATACGGGGTTAATGGCGACCGGCCGATCCCAAATGCATTTGTACCGTGATTGGAGGTAACAATGAAGACTAGATCGCGAAAATACCGCGTTCCGCTATTACTGTTGCTGCTCCTCTTGATCTCGCCCGTGATCGTCGCCGCCCAGGGCAAGATAGCTTTCCAATCTTGCGGCGATTCAAACTGCGAGATCTATTTAATAAATCCCGACGGAACTGGCGAAGTTCGACTTACCTTCAGTGCGGGAGCCGACTTCGATCCGTCGATGGACTGGATCGGGAGAAAAATCGCATTCGTCTCCGAGCGCGACGAGAGAACCGGCGAGATCTACATCATGAACCTCGACGGCTCGAATCAGACTCGCCTAACTAACAACACAAGCTCCGATACCCTCCCTGCTCTAAGCCCGGACGGATCAAAGATCGCATTTGTGCGTAGCACTCGCGTGTTTATCATGAACAGTGATGGTTCCAATGTGCGCATGCTTACGGACACGAGTCTCGCGGCTTCACAACCCTCATTCAGTCCTGACGGTACCAGAATAATTTTCACTGACCTCCGGCATTCCGATACCACCGGTGAGATCTGCACAATGAATCTGGACGGCAGTAATGTGACGAGACTGTCACCCTCTGCTGCCCTCGACTCTTCTCCCGCGTTCAGCCCCGGGAGCTCCAAAATCTTTTTTGTGTCTCGGCTGGATGGAGATAACGAGATTTACTCAATGAATCTTGATGGTTCGAATCGGGTCAAGGTCACGCAAAACGTTCTCGACGACCACGCTCCCGCTCCGGGTCCGAGCGGGATCGTGGCATTCGCCGCAAATCCCGGCGACGGTGATACGGAGATCTATGTTATGACCGAAGCCGGCACCGGATTCGCGCCTCTGACGAATAATTTCGTAAACGAAGATAACCCATCGTGGGGCGCGTTCCTCCAACCGAGAAGAGTTCCGTTCGATTTCGATTACGACGGCCGGAGCGACATCGGGATCTTCAGACCGAGTCTCGGGCAATGGTGGGTAAATCAAAGTCTGACCGGCACGACTACCGCGGTGCAGTTCGGCAACGGATCGGACCGAATCGTCCCCGGCGATTTTACGGGGGATGGCAAAGCGGATATTGCGATCTGGCGTCCGTCGAACGGTTGGTGGTACATCCTTAGGAGCGACGACTACTCCTACTACTCCTTTCCGTTCGGGACTAACGGTGACATTCCGGCGCCGGAAGATTACGACTCCGACGCAAGAACAGATGCCGCCGTCTTTCGCCCATCGACGGGCACTTGGTATGTGCAGAGATCATTGACCCCGGGTACAACTATTCAGCAGTTTGGTTTGAATGGCGATGTGCCCGTCGCGGCGGACTTTGATAACGATGGACGCGCTGACCTCGCAATTTATCGCCCGTCGGCGGGACAGTGGTGGCTCAATCGTTCGACCGGGGGCGTGGTTGTGACAACTTTCGGAACGAGTACAGACAAGCCGGTTCAGGGAGATTTCACAGGTGACCACCGGGCCGACGTCGCATTCTGGCGCCCGTCGACCGGCGAGTGGTTCATTCTTCGAAGCGAAGATTCCTCGTACTATTCATTCTCCTTTGGCACGAACGGCGACGCACCAGCACCTGGAGATTTCGACGGCGATGGGAAGTTCGATCCGACTGTCTTCAGGCCATCGAACGCGACGTGGTACGTCGGACGTAGCACGGGCGGGACGACCATCACTAGATTTGGCATTACGGGCGACAAGCCGATACCGAATGCGTTCGTTCCGTGAAGGCGTAACTCGCCGACCCACTTGTGATCATCGACTAGCTTTGGAATCCTCGATCGCGCGCAAAAACAATGGCTTGCGCGCGCGTCCAGACGCCGAGCTTGTTAAAAACATTCGACACATGATTGCGGACCGTTTTTTCACTAATCGAAAGACGCCCGGCGATTTCAGCGTTACTCAATCCTTCGCTGATATGTGACAACACCTCTCGCTCGCGAGCGGAGAGCGACGCAAATGCGGAATCTTCTCCAGCAGCTTCGACCGATTGACCGGTGAATTCGAGGACCTCGTCGCAAAACCGGTTCCATGCAGGTTCAGATTCGAGGAGGACATGGTTCTTCGAATTCAACTCGACGAACTGCGCCCCGGGAATCTCGGTCGCCAGCAGACGACCTTCGGAGATTGGTACGACATCGTCCTCACGGGAGTGGAGAACCAACGTTGGCGTTCGCACTTGTCCCAAGAGGTCAGTGACATCAACGACCGCACGAGATTCGAGAAGCGTTGCCGCGATCTCAGCCGAGGTCGTCTTTGTGCAGAGATCGTTGAACCAGCTGAGTTGTTGTTCGCTGCCGCCAGGAATGAATCGGGAAGTGAACACCTGACGAAATGTCGGATTATCGCTGCCCCATCCTAGTCGGACGATATCGATAATGGCCTTGTACATCTGCGCTCGCTCATTGTCGTTTCGCCGGTACGGCCCCCTCGCATAACCGCCGTACAGAATAAGATGTGATACACGTTCGGGATGCTTTAGCGCGTAGGCGAGACATGCGGCGCTGCCTTGAGATATTCCGAGGAGAGCGAAGGGTTCCTTGATCTTTGCCGCGTTGATCACAGCTTCCAGGTCGTCGGCCCACTGACCCACGGATAGATCGCCTGAGTTCCAATCGGTCATGCCACAACCGCGCTCGTCATACCTAACGTATCGAAAATGACTGCCAAAAAATCGCAGCCAATGCTTCCACACCGGGCTCTCCCACTCATACTCAAGATGGGTTAGCCAATTCGCCGCCTTTACCAAAGTCGGGCCCTTGCCCGCTTCGGCCCAAGCAATGCGCACACCATCCGATGCTCTTAGGTATCTGATTCGCTGGCTCTCTCGCTTCATGGGATAAACGTTCGTGAGACGGGGCAAATGTCCCAGGGGATGCTTCGCAGAATATCAAAAATGGGACTAAACACCCATTGAAATGGCGTTCCGCGTGAACCATTATCTTTCAGTTGAATTAAGGATCGTGGCTTACGGACGGGAGATCTTATGGGTAAAGCACTCGCTCTGGTTTTCGGATTACTTAGTTATTTCGTTTTCTTTGGGACCTTTTTGTATGCGATCGGGTTTGTCGGAAACATCCTCGTTCCGAAGTCGATCGATTCAGGGACTCCCGCAGAATGGTCGACTGCGCTCGCGGTTAATCTGATTCTTCTTACCATCTTTGCGGTCCAGCACAGTGTTATGGCACGACCGGAGTTCAAGAGCTGGTGGAAACGTTTCGTGCCGACGGCGATCGAGCGAAGCGTCTATGTATTGTTCGCGAGCTCCGCTCTGATCCTGCTCTTCTGGCAATGGCAGCCGATGACGACGATAGTTTGGAACGTCGAGAATGCGATCGGTCGGCCGGTGTTGTTCGGAGTGTTCGCGTTCGGATGGCTGACAGTTCTGCTGAGCACGTTCATGATCAACCATTTCGATCTATTCGGCGTGCGGCAGGTTTACTACCACAGCCGAGGTGCCGAGGCGCCTGATCTTGGCTTTCGAACGAAAGCATTTTACAAGTTGGTCCGTCACCCGATCATGCTCGGATTCATAATCGCGTTCTGGGCGACTCCGACGATGACCGTCGGGCATCTGCTATTCGCAGGCGTGACGACCGCGTACATTCTGGTTGCGATCCAACTTGAAGAGCGAGATTTGGTGAACAGTCACGGCGAGACCTACGAAGCGTACAAGCGGAGTGTCGGAATGTTGGTGCCGGTGCCGAGAAAGGGTCAGCCGGACGTGGGACGGGAGTCAGTGCGGTCCGTGTAAGCGGGTGAGTTCACCGGTGGCAGGGCATTTTGGTCGCAGATCACGCGGATGACGCAGATTTATTTTGCCCCAATTTTTGTACAAGTCAGGCCGTTAAGGTCGCACGGATGAGCAGAAAAATCTGCGTCATCCGCGTGATCTGCGGCTAACTACCTCGTGGCCCCGCATTGCAACCTGGCACTGGTCAAACCTTCTGCGGAATCTCGTCCCCATCAGGAAAGAACTCGAGCGAAGCGGAATTCAAACAATAACGTTGTCCGGTCGGAGGCGGGCCGTCGGGGAAGACATGACCTTGGTGTCCGCCGCAACGCGCACATCGGATCTCGATCCGCCGCATTCCGTAGCTGTCGTCGGCGATCTCCGTTAAATGATCCTTGTCGAACGGCGTGTAGAACGAGGGCCAGCCGGTCCCCGAGTTGAACTTATGTTTCGACGCGAACAACGGCAACCCGCATAGTCGGCATGCGTATGTCCCGTCCAGCTTATTGTCGAGAAGCGTTCCGCAAAATGGAGCTTCGGTACCGTGATTGAGCAGGACACGATACTCTTCTTCGTTTAGATCCTGCGCGAGACGGTCGCGAGTTTCGTCCGAGATCGGCGTAATGTCGTAACCGCTTTCCGATAATTCTTTTTTAGGTTTTGCTTCCATGCTTCTTAATCCTGATCTCCAAAATCCAAAATCCAAAATCCAAAATCCAAAATCCAAAATCGGTCTAGCCCCACCAAAATGCGGCAGCGATGATGCAATATAATCCTATCAACGCGAGACCTTCAAGCCATATCGACTCTCCATCAAAAACGATAAAGGCGCAGACGATCGCCGACAGCGCAAGTGCCACAACGAGCAGCGGTGAAAGAACGAAAGTAAGAATCGATCCGCCTAGCACAAACGAAAGAAGCAGCAGTATCGGGAAAAGCCCGAGCGCGATCTGCAGTGAACTGTTTAGTATGACGCTGACAGCGTAATCCGCTTGGTTTCGCCATGCCAGTTGGATGCCGACGAGATTCTCGATCGCATTCCCGGCGATCGCGACGATGACAAGACCCGCAAAGCTCTCCGATATGCCGAGGGTTGCCATCGCTGGCTGTAGCGCTTCGACAAACCAGTCGGAGACAAGCGCCGCACCTACACCGGCCGCCGCGAGCACACCGATCGTCAATCCCAGCGACCACTCGGCGTGACCGACCTCCTGAGTCGCGATCGAGGGATCGCCCTTAACTGAAAAATAGATACTGCACGCGAACACGACGAGAAGAATCAGGGCGACGAAAATATCGAGCTTGTTGATGTATGGCTCGGCGGGAGTATGCAACTCTTTCGTTAGCGTCGGAATAATCAGAGCGGAAACCGCGAGCAGCATTAGCATGACGATCATCCGCGGCGGCTCCGACTTGAATCGCTGCGTGCCATTCTTCAATCCACCCAAAAGCAGGGCGAATCCGAATACGAGAAGCGAGTTTCCGAGTATCGATCCGACCAGCGCCGCTTGCACCACATGATCGAGACCTGCGCGGAGCGCAAATATCGCGACGAACAATTCCGGCAGGTTACCCAATCCCGACTGCAGCACACCGGTAGCACCGGGCCCGAGTCGGCTGCCAAGCTGCTCAGTTGCGTCACCGACGATCATCGCAAGCAACGCTAGCGCGACGGCCGTTACCGCGAACGCAGCAACGGCATTAACTTCGGCAAAATGAAGAACGCCCGACACGACGACCGCGAATGCACACAGTGCGATCAGGAGTTTTTCGTTTCTTTTCACTTAGTCCTTTTCCAGCTTTGTCACGCGAGCGTTCAGGTCGCGGATCTTCTGTACCAGCTCGCCGAGTCGCCGAAACGCCGCGGTCGAACGCAGCCAGTCCTTGTTATCAAATCCCGGAATACCTGAGACGATCTTTCCCGGGTCGACGTCATGACTCGTCGCCGACTTCGCAGTCAACACAGCATCATCACCCACTTTCAAGTGACCCGCGATCCCGACTTGGCCCGCAAGTATTACTCGCTTACCTATAACGGAACTGCCCGCGAGACCGGTCTGCGAACAGATCAACGCGTCTTCATCGACCGTGCATGAGTGTCCGATCTGGACGAGGTTGTCGATCTTCGCACCGCGTTTGATCCGTGTCTCGCCGACCGACGCGCAATCGATGGCCGTGTTCGCACCGATCTCAACATCGTCTTCAAGCACGACACGTCCGACCTGAGGGATCTTCAGCCAACGCTTCTCCTCATCCTTTGCATAACCGAAACCGTCGCACCCGATCGTCGTGTTGTTGTGAATGATGCAGTTTGCACCGACCTCGCAGTTCTCGCGAATCGAAACACCGGAGTGAATTACCGAACCGGAGCCGATCGATACGCCGTCATAGATCGTTACGTTCGGATGAAGCCTGACGTTATCGCCGATGGTGCAGTTGGCTCCGATCACGACATTCGCAGCGATCGAACAGCTCACTGCGACCGTCGACGATCCATCGATCACGGCGGTTGGATGTACCGACGCAGGGACATTCGCCGCCGGATTAAAAAGTCGGAGTGCGCGAGTGTAGGCGAGATAGGAATCTTGCGACCGAAGGACCGCGATATCGGTTCGGTCAAACTGAACGCCTTCGTTTAAGAAGATCGCCGCCGCCTTTGTTTCTCGTATCTGCGGTGTGTATTTCGGATTGGCAAGAAAGGTAATTTCATTAGGGCCAGCAATATCCAGACCCGCAGCGGCAATTATTTCCAGCCCTTTATCGCCGCTTTCGATCGTCGAATTTGTCGCCTCGGCAAGCTCGAAAAGTTTCATAAGGATTGTCTTGAATTATTATCGTCCGATATGCCACACTATTCCAGCAACCCCAAGCCCAAGCAGTACCACAAGCCAAAGAACAATAGCCCATCTCTCTCTCTTTTCGAAGCATTAATATCACCACCCAGGAGTACACATGAACGACAAATTTTCTCAGCCCTCGAAGAAAACCTCTATGGACGAATACCTCACAAACGAGCGTCACGGTACGACAAGGCACGAATTTATCGATGGACGCGTAATTGCGCGTTCGGGTGCTAACCGATGGCACAACATTCTCGTCTCGAACACCGTCGTTGCGCTTGGAAGCCGGATGCATGGGCACAAAGCGGAGATCTATATCTCGAACATGCGCGTGAAGCTTAAGAACAGCTACATTTGCTATCCGGACGTCGTCGTAGTGAACGGCGAACCGACGTTCGCCGATCCAAACAACGACCTTCTCCTAAATCCCACTCTAATCTTCGAGATCTTCTCTAACCAGACGAATTCGGCTGACAAAACAAACAAGCTCGAGAGCTACCTGGCGATGGACACCATCAAGGAGTTTGTGCTTTTGAAGGAAGAGGAAATGCGCGTCGAGCATTATGCACGGCAGAACGCCAAGCAGTGGATCTATCGGATCTATAACGAGCGGGACGACGTGATCTCGCTTGAGTCGATCAACTGCAAGGTTTCACTTGCCGAGATCTATGCCCAGGTTAAGACAAAGGCCGCAGAGTTGAGTTCGAAGGCGGTGAATTAAGGTTCGCGCCGCGAAGCACACGTAGGACAGGCTGCCGGCCTGTCCTTTTTTATTGTCCATGCGTAGGACAGGCATTCCTGCCTGTCCTCTGTATTGCCTCGAGTTATGGCCAGCCCAGAAAGGCGTGACCATCTCAATTCTCGATTGAGTTCACACTCGGGATAACAAACGAGGACAGGCTGGAAAGCCTGTCCTACGCCTGAGGGGACAGTCTGAGACTGTCCTGCGAGTTATGACCAGTCCAGAAGGCGTGCCCGTCTCAACTCCCGATTAACCTCTGACCCGGGATGACAAACGAGGACAGGCTGGAAAGCCTGTCCTGCGCGAGTC
>DATEOJ010000422.1:0-3367 GCA_035274235.1 Pyrinomonadaceae bacterium | reverse complement strand
ATTCTTCTGCGGACAAATTGTCCGCAAGCATCCAGCTATTAAAGGAACCTGTGAGTCAAACCGTGAGCCAAGTGAAAAGGACACCGCGAGGGTGTCCGTAACTACCTGAAAATATTGGCTCCGCAGGTAAGACTCGAACTTACAACCCTTCGGTTAACAGCCGAATGCTCTGCCATTGAGCTACTGCGGAATATGGCACGTCCGGAGACGAACCATAAGAGTAAAAATTTGGGCTTGGTATGTCAACTATTCGATTGCGGATTTCGGATATGGGATTTGGGATTTGTTCTTTTGGTGACACTTCGTGTACTTCGCGTTTCGGCTTTCCTTCGTGTCACTTGGTGTTTTTCGTGGTTCCAGGTCTTTCAAGTTAGAAAACACTAAACCACCCACATGGATGAACAGCGTGGCAACGGACAACGTCCTTACTACGGCTCGGGGTTTCCGCCTGTCATGGTTGTGACTCGATGCAGGAATGCGATTACAATTCCTGCCATGGCAAAAGCGGAGATCAAGACGAAGGAGACCGACGCGAGTGTCGAGAAGTTCCTTAAGGGCGTTGCGGACGAGCAGCAGCGCGAGGATGCGTTCACGGTGCTTAAAATGATGCAGCGGGCGACTGGTGATAAGCCAAAGATGTGGGGCGCGGCGATCATCGGTTTCGGCAATCGCGTCTACAAGTCGCCGGCGACGGGCCGCGAAGTTGACTGGATGAAGATAGGTTTCTCACCACGTAAAGCCGCGATTACGCTTTACGTTCTTAATGGAGCGGCCTCGCAAGCAAAGCTCCTCGAGAAACTCGGTAAACATAAGACCGGCAAAGGCTGTCTTTATATCAAGCGTTTAGCCGATGTCGATGAGAGTGTGTTAGAGAAGCTCATTGCAGGTGCGTGCACGAAAGCGTCAAAGTAATCCTCAAATTCCTTGACTTGAAAATCGGTTTCTACTTACTCTTCGAACACACACTAGACCGGAGGCCAGGAGTCGTGATGTTTTTCGGACGCTTTGTTTTTTTGATCGTCTTGTACACGTGTCTTTCCGTTTGCCTCTCCGCTCAGGAAGATCTTTCCCGGAACAACGAGTTACCAAACCGTATCGGCGGACCGAGTTGCCCTAATGCGATCAACCGCGAGGTCGCGACCATCGCGGGCATGCTCAACGTCAACGGCACGATCGCGGCGGGTACGAATCCGAGGTTTTCGGTTGCCGTGTATGCCGGCGGTGCGTTCATCTCGCGCCAGAGAATCAAGAACGGTGGTTCGTTCATGTTTCATTGTGTTCCGGCTGAAAACGTCACGCTGGTCGGCGAGGTCGACATGGCCGAGGTCAGCAACTTTTCCATGGGTCGGGTCGCTCCGACTCCGGCGACTAACCGACAGGATGTCTTTATCACCTATTCGTCTGCTCCAAGCGAGCAGCGCAGCGGAATAGTCTCTGCCCTCTACGCCTACGAAAGAAGCAAAGAGAATCAAAAACAGTTCGATCGGGCATTGGACGAACTACAGAAGAAAGATGCTGCCTCGGCGGAAAAGCGTTTGAAGAAACTCGTGGAGAATGATCCGAAGGATTTTGCGGCGTGGACCCTGCTCGGCGAAATAGATTTCAACGACAACCAGTTTGACGACGCTGCAAAGGCTTTCGAAGAGACGCTCGCGTTAAAGAAGGATTTCACACCCGCGATGCTCGGAATGGGCAGGTCGCTACTAGGCGCGAAAAAGTTTGACGAGGCGATCGAGGTGCTCAAACGGGCAAACGAGCTCGAGCCGAACTCGGCAGACACTAATCATTATCTTGGCGAAGCCTACCTTCAGATCAGAAAAGGCTCGCTTGGTGTTCCGTACCTGAATAAAGCGATCGAGATCGCACCCGACGCGAAAGCAGATCTTCATTTGCGAATGGCGGCGCTTTACAAGAACGCCGGTGCGACGCAGCTCGCGGTAAACGAATACAAGTTGTTTCTACAAAAAAGACCTGACTATCCCGACCGAAAAAAGATGGAAGCCTACATCGCTGAAAATTCAAAATAAGAACGCCACCGCCGCGCGAGCGGCGATTCCTCCGCGATTCTGTATAATCTTCCCTTCACGAAGTAGGAGACTTTCCCGTCGCGAATCTACTTCCGTAAAGAATGCACCACGAACTAATTCTCATCCTCGACTTCGGCTCTCAGTACACACAACTCATTGCGCGACGCGTCCGCGAACAAGGTGTCTATTGCGAGATCCATCCGTTTGATCTTTCTGTCGACAAGATAGTCGCGATGAACCCGAAAGGCGTGATCCTTTCGGGCGGACCATCGAGCGTGACTGACGAAGATGCGCCTCGTGTGCCGATGGAGTTTTACGAATGCATAAACTCGCCGGTGCTCGGGATCTGTTACGGCATGCAGCTCGTTGCGATAGATCTCGGCGGCAAGAATGAACCCGCGGCGCGGCGCGAGTATGGTCATGCCAAAGTGAAAGTTCTAAGCGGCGCGACGAAACTATTCAGCGAGCTTCCCTTTGAACTCGATGCGTGGATGAGTCATGGCGATCATGTCGTCCAGATGCCGGCCGGTTTTCATCAAACTGCTTCGACCGGCGATGTGATCACTGCTTTCGAAAACCCCGATCGCGGCATCTACTGCGTCCAGTTTCATCCCGAGGTCTCACACACGCCGCTCGGAAAAGAAGTGCTGCGCAACTTCTTATTCAACGTCTGCGACTGCCGCGGCGATTGGACGCCGGCGAGTTTTATTAAAGACGAGATCGAGAAGATCAAAAGTATCGTCGGTGAAAGCGACAACGTCGTATGCGGCTTGTCAGGCGGCGTCGACTCAACTGTCGCCGCGACGCTTGTGCATGAGGCGATCGGCGATCGGCAGACTTGTATCTTCGTCAACAACGGTCTGCTTCGCTACAACGAGTTCGAAGACACGCTCAAGATGTACAAAGAGAATCTTCATCTCAATGTTCGCGGCGTCGATGCGTCTCGGGATTTTTACGCGGTACTTAGCGACGTCGTGGATCCCGAGAAAAAACGCAAAGCCATCGGTGCAAAGTTCATCGACATCTTCGACGCCGAAGCGCAAAAGATAGGCGACGTAAAGTGGCTCGTGCAAGGGACGCTCTATCCGGATGTGATCGAGTCGGTATCGCTACGCGGAGCGTCGGTCACGATCAAGAGTCATCACAACGTAGGCGGCTTGCCGGAGAAAATGAATCTCAAATTGATTGAGCCGCTGCGCGAGTTGTTTAAGGACGAAGTCCGCGCGATCGGACGGGATCTCGGAGTGCCCGAACAGATCCTCGAGCGACATCCCTTCCCCGGACCCGGTCTCGGTGTTCGCATCCTCGGTGACATCACACCCGACAAGGTTGAGCTCCTG
>DATEOJ010000421.1:0-12381 GCA_035274235.1 Pyrinomonadaceae bacterium | reverse complement strand
CAGGTGGCATTATGAAGCGTTCGTGGTATCCCTCCATTATTCTAGGCGTCGTTATTGGCTTGTTGACGCTGTTTCTCGGTCTGCAATACCGATGGCTGTCCGAGGTCGGCGACGCTAACCGCGAGCGGATGCAGAAGCGTGCAGAAACCGACGCGGGTCGTCTCGCGGAGGATTTCAACCGTGAAATGCACGCGGCATATTTCAATTTTCAGACTCCGGCGGAAACATGGAACGGTTCGGATTGGAGCGAGTTCAATGAGCGTTACGAGTTCTGGAAGGGACGCACAACGCATCCGGATCTGATCCGCGACATCTATTTTTTCCCAAAGCAGGCGGACTCGAAACCGTTGAGATACGACCCGGATCGTCGGGCGTTTGATCCGTCCGATTCAAACGAAACTCTCGACGCTCTCCGTGCGAAGTTTTCCGACGACAGTCAGTTTCGACCGGTCTACGCAGACGAGTTCGCGATGGTGCTACCGATCTTCAACGGCGAAAAGCGCCGTGAAGACATTATTATTCGCCGCTCTGGCCCCGGGGCGCCGCCGGCGATGAATCTACCCGAACGAGTGGGGTGGGTCGTTGTACTGCTTGATAGTGCGGTGATAAAGGAGCGGATCCTTCCTGAACTCGCTTCGAAGTATTTTCCCGAACACGATTTTAAGGTCGCCGTCATCGACGACACCGGTCAACGTGTGTTCGCGACTGCAGACGTCGCGACGCCCGACGCGAGCGTTCGGCTGTTCGATATGTCTCCAGACAACCTGATGTTTTTTGCCGGTCACACCGCCATACGGAAGAGGAGCCCGGATAACGAAAACATCGTCTTAGATCAGCGGGTCGAAAGTCACACATTCACACGAAGTGAAACTAAGACGGGCCAGTTCAAGACGGATGATGGCGGAACGTTCACGGTTCAACTCAAAAGACCGGGGCCGGAAGGGATCCCTCGCGTCGCAACGCTTACCGGGCCGACACCAGGTAGCAAAGCCGAACCGTGGACGCTGCAAGTGCAAAACGCCGCCGGATCGATCGATGCTTACATAGATCGCGAAGAGAACAAGAGCATGATGATCGGTCTCGGTATCTATCTGTTGCTGATCGGGTCAATCACGGCGATCGTTCTCTCGGCGATGAAGTCGAAAATGTTCGCTCAGCGTCAGATCGATTTTGTGTCCAGTGTTTCGCATGAGTTTCGCACGCCGCTGGCCGTCATCTACTCCGCCGGCGAAAATCTCGCAGACGGCGTGGCTAAAGAAGACGGACAAGTCGCGCGTTATGGAGAGCTGATCAAAGGGGAAGGCAAGAAGCTCACGGCGATGGTCGAGCAGATCCTTGAATTCGCCGGTTCGAATTCCGCGAGACGAAAATTCAATTTCGCTCGGACCGAAGTTCGCGAACTTGTACGCGACGCCGTAAAACAATGTCAGCCGCTCATCGATTCCGGCGGGTTTAGTGTTGAGGAAGCGGTTGCGGAAAAGTTGCCGCCGATCTCGGTGGATCGCTCCGCTCTTTCAAGTGCGATTCAGAACCTGATCGCGAACTCGGTGAAGTACAGCAACGGCTCAAAATGGATTCGCGTCTCAGCGGTAAACGGCGGCGATGCAGTCCGGATATCCGTCGAAGACCGGGGCATCGGTATCGCCGGTGATGAACTCAAACGCATTTTCGAACCGTTCTATCGATCAAAGGATGTCGTCGACAGCCAGATCAGCGGGAACGGTCTTGGGCTCAATCTCGTGCAGAAGATCGTCGATGCTCACAGCGGCAAGGTCACGGTCGAGAGCAAGCCTGGCGAGGGAAGTACGTTTACGATCGAGCTGCCAGTCTGAGAATTTCTTGCCACAGAGGACACAGAGCTTGTGACATTAGGTATTGAGTCCTACGGTGACCAAATAATTTCCCTCTGTGTGCTCTGTGGCGAATTTACGAATGAGGATCCTGCTTGTAGAAGATGAACCGGGTCTCGTCCTGACGTTGACCGATCGCTTGCGAAGCGAGAGTTTCGACGTGACGACTGCGTCCGACGGGAAGGACGGGTTCGAGAAAGCCGCCGACGGCGGATTCGATCTGATCATTCTCGACGTGATGCTTCCGAAAAAAAACGGTTACGACGTCTGCCGTGATCTTCGGAAGAAGGGAATCGAGACGCCAGTCCTGATGCTGACGGCGAAAGGCGAGACGATCGACAAGGTCTTGGGCTTGAAACTCGGGGCCGACGACTATCTCACCAAACCCTTCGAAGTTATCGAACTCCTCGCGCGTGTTGAAGCGTTGTTGCGAAGATCCCCGGTGCGGTCCAATGGCTTTGCGAGTGAGGCGTTTCGGTTCGGTACTGTCACGATCGACTTCAAACGCGCCGAGGTCACACGCGACGACAAGCCCATCGATCTTTCGGCGATGGAGTTTAAGCTGCTGCAGCATCTGGTAGAAAACCGAGGGATCGTGCATTCACGCGACCAGCTTCTCGACGCGGTTTGGGGCTACGATTCAATGCCGTCGACACGGACCGTCGATGTTCACATCGCATGGCTACGTCAAAAACTCGAGGCGAATCCAAAACATCCGAGCTTTATCCAGACGGTTCATGGGATGGGGTATAAGTTCGTGTTCTGATCGGGAGTCGAGTGCGTTAGCGCAATTTAGCCGCAGATCGCGCAGATTACGCGGATTTCATTACGGAGAACGTTCAACCACAATCCGCTCAAGGACTATTTCTGCGTTACCTGCGCGATCTGCGGCCAAGCGTCGTGGAGACTCGGACCATCATCTTTCTCATCGCGCCGACTTCACGAACCTTTCAAACCGTATCGCGTCTTCCGTCATGACGTTGTTGTTGAAGAACACGTACGACGTCCCTTCTTCGGGCAAGAGAGATACGAGCTCATCCAACTCGACATCTTCATATCGATACCGCCAGCCGCCGATGCCGTGCAGACGGTAATAACATCGCTCCGGCGTGACCGTTCGCCTGACGAACGGATCGACGCAATGCCATAGATCCAACTCATCGCATAACTTCGCGACGACCTTGTCTTCCCAGGGTCCGCGTGGTTCCCATGCGAAGTTTAACGAACCGCGTTTCGCCTTCTTAAAAAACTTGCGGAAGTTCTTAATGTTCTCCGGGGTTTGTCGAAACTTGGCGGGACATTGGAACAGAATGGTCCGAGCCTTCAGCGCTCGCGCACACGCGAGTGTCGTCTCTAACCCTTCCCGAACAATATCCGTGGGTTTGAAAAAACCGGACTCAGATGTTTCCTTCTCGGTGAGTTTTTTCTTTAGACGCTTGTATGTCGGGCTCGACGATTCGTGCGTGATCAGTTGCCACGCTTTCAACGTGAACTCGAACTCATCCGGCATCTCGGCGCGCCACTTCTCGAGAGTCTTTATTTGCGGTGGCTGGTAGAAAGTATGTTGGACCTCGACGCACTTGAGAAGGTCAGCATACTCGTACTTGTTCATCCGAAACCCGCATGTGCCCACCTGAACGGCGTTGTTCATATCGCGTTGGCTAGCGAGCAAAATAAATGCCGTGCACGAAAATCATTCGGCACGGCATTATTTGTTCAAACGATCTGTGATCTGCGAATTGTCGTGAACAGCTGTCAACCAATTACTCCGGTTCCTTATCTCTTGCGCCAGAGGCTAGGATCGCTCGGCATTATCGTAATGTCTGTTACGTCGCCGTTGACGATCACCTGCTGCGGGCTAAAGCCGCCTTGCTTCGACGACACGTCAATCGTATACGTCTGGCCGGTAGGAATCAGTTTAAACGTGAAATTACCGAAATTATTCGTCACAGCCGTTCGGATCACGCCGCCGGGGCCGCTGATCGTCACGTAAGCCCTAAAGACACCTTGACCGAAAGAAGTAACGACGCGACCGGAGACGGTAGCATTGGCCTGCACTGCGGCGACTTCGACCGCTCCGATATCAACGGTCGGGCCCTGAGGACGCGTGATGCCGCGTTGGTCGGTGGTAACTGCCTGCGGCGGGTTGCTTGCCGAGCAAGAAAGATCGACGACGCAATTGTGTCCCGCGTTGATTGCCGGAGAACCGGTCAACGGCAACAGCGTCATGCCGAATCCGCCGTTGTCCGCCAAAGTCCCAAGCATGGGATTCGTATTTATCAAATCCGTCGCTATCCAGCCGGTACTCGTCCCGACAGTGCCGACAATGTTGTTGCCTTGAGACGTGATCGCGCCCGACACGTCCAGTGTGGCCGCTGGACCCGTGTTGAGGGCGATGATCGTGTTCCTGACGTTTGCCGTCGGATTGGTGCCGGTTCTGTGTAAGCCGCCTCCACCGGTCGCACACGTGTTATTAGCAAGCGTCGAATTCGTCATTATCAAACTGGTGCCGTTGAAATAGAGGCCGCCGCCGGTTCCGGCCGGGGCGCTGTTACCCGAGAAGGTCGTGTTCGTGATCGTTACCGTTCCGTTCGCCTGGAACGCACCGGCGATACCGGTTCCCGAGGTGGTGTTGTTGTTAATGGTGGAGTTCCGTATGTGCAGGGTCGATGTCGAAAAATTCTGCATCGCCGCGCCCGAACTCGTCGAATTGTTGTTCGAGATTACGCAGTTGTCGATCGTCAAGTTTGCCGGAACCGAAGGACTAGCAGCAGCCGCATTATTTAGAGCTCCGCCGTTTGCAGCGGAATTGCCGGTGAGGATCGAATTCGCGAGTAGCATCGTGCCCCCGACGTTGTAGATCGCGCCGCCGCGCCCCGAATTCACCGCACCTACTCCGTTACCAGCCGTAAAGCGAATGCCCTCTATGCTGACCATCACATTCGCTCCCGATACAAGTATCCGACTCGCGTTGTTTCCGCTTACCGTCAGGAGATTGGCGCCGGGCCCGTCTATCGATACAGAACCGTTGTTGGCGACCGTCAGTTCTCCGCTCGCCAGAGTGATGGTCTGCGTCGTTCCAAAAAGCGGGAGAGCGAAAACGATCTCGTCGTTATCGACAGTTCCGTTTGCCGCTGCGATCGCCTCGCGAAGGGAGCAATCGGAATTACATATTCCGTCGTTAGTATCTGCGGTCTTGGTGACGGTATAAACCGCGGCGTCAACCGAAAAGACGGCAAGCAGTCCTACGGACGCGAAGCACAAGTTAACTGCGAATCTAATCATTCATCCCTCCTTAAGATTATGTGCAGTCGCAGGCGACCAACTCCTACCTCGGAGTTGGACCGCTCTGCAGTCGAATTAATTAGCTCGGCTTAGGTGAGACGATTCTAATCGCAGTAGAAAGGGAATCGCAATGCTTTTTTTTTGAAGGTGGCGTGGTTTAGAACGCCGTCTCACTCGTCGCGCGTTCGCGACGAGCGACGCCGGACGCATATGCAGCATCCTCGACCTTAGCCGCGACCGCTTCTCCGACGCGTCGGTCGAAGACAGATGGGATGATGTAGTCGGGATGAAGCTCGTCAGGACCGATGATCTCGGCGATCGCATTTGCTGCCGCAAGTTTCATCGCTTCGTTGATCCGAGACGCGCGGCAGTTCAATGCTCCGCGGAAGATTCCGGGGAAACAGAGAACGTTGTTGATCTGGTTTGGATAATCCGAACGGCCCGTGGCCATTACAGCGACGAGTCCCTCGGCCTCTTCGGGCATGATCTCAGGGATCGGATTTGCCATCGCGAAGACGATCGGATCCTTCGCCATGTTCTTGAGGTCGTCCTGCGTTATCACGCCGGGTGCACTCAGACCGAAGAAAACATCCGCTCCCCTGATAATGTCGTGAACGGTGCCTTTTTCTTTATCGGGGTTCGTGTTTCGCGCGTACCAGTCTTTCACCCAGTTCATGTGTTCGGTGCGTCCTTCGTACAAAGCTCCGCTTTGATCGCACCCGACAATGTTTTTCACACCTGCAGCCATAACGATCTTCGAGCATGCGACTCCGGCCGCACCAACTCCATTGACAACAACCTTGATGTCTTCAATGTTCTTGCCGACGATCTTGAGAGCATTGATCAATGCTGCAAGGACGACAACGGCAGTACCGTGTTGATCGTCATGAAAGACGGGGATCTCCAGTTCCTCTTTCAATCTGTCTTCGATCTCAAAACATCTGGGGGCCGAGATGTCTTCGAGGTTTATTCCGCCGAACGCGACTGAAATGTTTTTGATTGTCTGAACGATCTCGTGCGGGTCTTTGGTGTTCAAGCAGATCGGAAATGCATCGACTCCGCCGAACTCCTTAAATAGTTGACACTTTCCTTCCATCACGGGCATGGCGGCCGCGGGGCCGATGTCACCCAATCCAAGGACCGCCGTGCCGTCCGACACCACAGCGACGGTGTTCTTCTTGATCGTAAGGTTGAATCGTTTTTCAGGATCTTTGTGGATCGCTTCGCAAACGCGAGCGACGCCCGGCGTGTATGCCATCGAGAGATCGGATCGCGTCTTCAACTGCATTTTCGAAACGACCTCGATCTTTCCGCCGAGATGCATGAGGAAAGTTCGGTCCGAGACGTTCGTGACTTCGACACCGTCGATATCGGTTAACGACGCGATGATCTGCTTGTCATGCGTTTCGCTCGACGCATTGACGGTGATGTCGCGGACAAGAAAATCCTTGCCGACGCTGACGATATCTATTCCCTCGATATCGCCGCCGGCGCGACCGATGGCAGTGGTGATCTCACCGAGCTTGCCTGGTTTGTTGTGGATCTTTACGCGGAGCGTAAGACTGTAACTCGCGTTTGGTGTAGGTGTAGTGCTCACGGTTGTAAAAGGAGAGTATTACAAAAAGGTAAATCGTGAGGCAAATAGGTACCTTCAGTGTCTTTTCATTTTGGGTCTGCGGACGGTGATCTAAGCTGTCCTCGCGAGGTTCAACATCTCAAGAGCAGGTCGCGTAGCGAGCGAAAGCATAAAGCCCCCAGCCCTTAGCTGGGGGGATAAATTAAATCCGCGATGAAGCCCGCGTATGCGGGCGAAAGATGATGGCGTAAAAATCTGCCGCTCGCATACGCGAGCTGCGCCCGATTGGCAATTTGCCGTTCTCAAAGTTACACCTTCCGCAGAATGCAAAGCGACGAAGCTCAAAACCTTAGGAAAAACGAGCAGGAGCACACGAATCGTATCTGGCACGGCGGTTGAAATAGGGAATTGCAACAGATGCCGAGCAAAGTTTCACGGCATCGAGCAACCTGAAAATTCGGAGGATAATATGGACTCGCAAAATTGGATCGTTTTCACATACGCAAGCTACGTTTTACTAAGCGTCGCACTTACCGTCTGGGTCGCACGTACACTTCACAAGAATGGACGCGTCTTTCTCGTCGAGGTCTTCGGCGGCGACGAAGCACTTGCCGATTCTGTCAATCACTTGCTTGTCGTCGGTTTCTACTTGATCAACTTCGGCTACGTGTCGCTTGCGTTAAAACTGGGTATCGACATCCAGACTCCGCGAGTCGCGATCGAGGCGCTGTCTTATAAGGTTGGCCTTGTGCTGCTGGTTCTTGGTGGCATGCACTTCTTCAATCTGCTGATCTTCCAGCGGATCCATCGCCGACCGAAGTTCTTCAGAAAGAACGCGCAGCCTGAAAGCGTTGTTCACGCATAACAGATGTCAGTCATCAAGTCGCCGGCAGTAAGTGCCGGCGACTTGCTTTTGGATCGCATCGGAGCGAAGCAAATCATCGAGGTACGCCATGAACGACAGTGCTATAGATCATTTCATTCCTAGCCAGAGCTTCGGTATAGCAGCCGGTACTGCCGCCTTAATAACATTCATTCTTGTTTCGGTAGCAGAGACGTTCGGAAGGGAGGTCGTCCTCGCAACGTGTTTAGCCGCGCCATTTATGACCGGACTTTGCAGTGGCTGGATTCTCGGAACCAGCAACACGCGCGGACGGGGGAAGGCGGTGTTAGTAGGGCCGCTTGGATTGCTAGTGTTCTATCTGCTTCCGGTCGCATTTTATTTCTTAGAGCTCCCGGTTAGCCGCGTCTTCGGTATCTTTTTCTATTTGATCGTTTTTATCTTTCCGCTCGGCTTGCTGATGTCGGTTGGAGGGGCGTTTTTCGGTAGCCTGATCGCTCGCGCGATGGGCCGGTAGAACAACCTCTAGCGGGGAGGGGCATCAGGGCTTGCGAAGCCTTAGACCGCCGGCCGGACGAGACACCGAAACACGCCGTGGATCTTCACTTGTTCGCCCGCCAGGCGAAGCGTCTCGTATTTATCGTTAGCCGGTCGCATCTCGATCCTCGAGCCCTCGCGATAGTACTGGCGGAGGATAGTTTCTTTTCGTTTGATGGTTACCACCGCGCAATCCCCGTCACGAAGATATTGACGACACTCAATCACCGCGACATCGCCTTCGCAGATATTCTTTCCCGACATCGAATTATCGGTAATGCGATAAGCACGGACTGACTTCGGCGAAACGTCACCGAGCAAAAACAGAGGCAGGGCAAACGGACCTGCTTCCCACGGCTCAGGTTCGAACCCGTTCGTTGGTGCGTCGAGCCAACTGATCTCGAACGACGACGGCGCGATCACTTCGCTGCGACCGATGTCGAGTTTGAAACAACCGTTGTCACGACGACGATGAAGCAGACCCTGCTCTTCAAGTGCTGCGATGTGTTTTGCAATTCCCGCTTTTGATGAGACTCCGAGTTCGCGCGCGATAAGTTGGTATGACGGCTCATAGCCGTGATTGTCGATGTAACGAATGATGAAGTCGAGAACTTCTCTCTGACGTCTCGTGCGGGTTGGCATCGGTGGAGAGATTGTAGATCAAATCGTGCGCGTTGTCATGGTTTGTTGGTAGTTCATAGTTCGTAGTTCGTAGTTCATAGTTCATAGTTCATTGTTCGTATGCGTTGTTCGTGTTATGACTCGGGAACATTTGCGGTTAGCCGCAGATCACGCAGATGACGCAGATTAGATTACTGGTCCTCGCAGATTCACACTGTTCCCGTCTCGACAGACTTCATCACAGCATCGTGCCGATCACCACAGAGCCGCAAAAAATAATCTGCGTCATCTGCGTGATCTGCGGCTAACCGCGCAGACGCTCCCGAGTCATAACACGAACAACGATCTACTCCCGACTTTGCTATAATGCGCGCGGGAGGATTTCAGCTATCAGTAAGGTCACCGGGTTTACACAGGGCCTCAAACAAAACCAGCTTCGCCGGATCGAACGACTTTCCACACGGCGCGTTCCGCCCGCACAGATCGTCTCGCAAGAACTAGCACGACAGATGTCCGAGATCTCTCTCGAGACCGGACGCCAGATCGGCGTGCTCATTAACCGCAAAGGGCAGGTTGAGTATGTAATGGTCGGAAGCGCAAAGCAGATCGAGATGCCCGACTTCGGGCGTTCACGCGCCGCGACCGAACGTTTTCGCGGTCTTCGTTGTGTCCATACACACCTTCAGAATGAACGACTTACGCAGGACGACCTGACCGACCTTGCTCTTCTGCGTCTCGACCTCATGTCGATCATTCAGGTCGAGACAACAACTGGTTTGCCCGGTCTTGTATATTCCGCGCACCTCCTTCCGACGAGCGCTTCTTCGCTTCACGAAAACGGCGACAAGGATCCGTACGAATTTCTCGAGCCAAACATTCCGTCGCAGCTCGACACAGATTTCACGTCGCTCATCACATCGCTCGAAAGCGAGATGACGCGCGTCCGACAGGTTTCGCGAGCCCGCGATTCGAAGGGCGACCGTGTGATACTCGTCGGAGTTACGACTGGATATGTCGAGGACGCCGAAGAATCGATCACCGAACTAGAAGAACTCGCAGTCTCTGCTGACGTCGTTGTTCTAGACACTATCATTCAACGTCGCCCACAGATCGATCCGCGTACTGTACTTGGAAAGGGAAAACTTGAAGACCTGTTGATTCGTTCGATGCGCCTCGGCGCGGACATGCTCGTTTTCGACACCGAGCTGTCACCGGCGCAAGTGCGTTCACTTTCAGAAGCCACTGACTTGAAGGTCATCGATCGTCCTCAACTTATTCTCGACATCTTCGCTCAACGAGCACAGTCGCGCGAGGGTAAGCTGCAGGTCGAACTCGCGCAACTTAAGTATCTTCTTCCGAGACTCGTCGTCGGACAGAACTCGGCGTTCTCTCGGCTGGCCGGTGGTATCGGTGGACGCGGTCCGGGTGAAACTAAACTCGAAACGGATCGTCGCCGCGTTCGCGATCGCATTGCTCAACTGGAGAAGCAAGTAGACAATCTAGGTCGACAGCGACACGAGCGAAGAAAAAATCGCGCGCAAAAAAATCTTCCGGTCATCTCACTCGTCGGATATACAAACGCAGGGAAGTCGACGCTGTTGAATACGCTCACGCAGTCTGATGTATACGCTGAGCGGAAGATGTTCGCGACGCTCGACCCAACCTCGCGCCGATTGCGTCTTCCGTACGAGCAGGAAGTGATCATCAACGACACGGTTGGATTCATTCGCGATCTCCCGGAGACGCTTGTCGCGGCGTTCCGTGCGACTCTTGAAGAGATCGCCGACAGCGATCTATTGGTGCACGTCGTAGATGCGGCAAACCCGCGGGCTATCCATCAGATAGAATCGGTGGATAAGATCCTAACCGAGCTTGAATACAACAGCATTCCGCAAATCATTGCGTTGAACAAAGCCGACCTTGTATCGCCCGAAGATCTCGAGGCTTTGCAGAAACAGATCGGTCTTGACAAGGGTGCGGAATGCGTGTCAATTTCAGCTAGCGCACGTGAGACTCTAGGCCCGCTTGTCGAGCTGATTGCGGCGCGTATCGGAACCTTCAATGTTAGCGTCGCGGGTCGACCAAACTGAAACCGACTAAGTGAGCAAACGAATACAGGATCTGACACCGCCGCCAACGCGATGGAGAAAAGCCATCTGGGGTTGGATCTCCAAGCCTTTCGACTCCATTTCCCCCACGCGAAAGTTCTGGTTCGGTTTTGGTTTCCTGTGCGTCGTTACGACGCTTCTCCTCAACAATCCTATCTGGCGAGTCACCGGTGAGACGACCTATCACGAGGGCGATATCGCGCGCGAGAGCATAATCTCACCGGCCGACATATATTTTGTAGACGAAGAGCAAACGAATCGTATCCGGGAAACGGCTCGCGAAACGGTTCGACCAATTTTCTTATCGGAACCGAAGCGCGCCGACGAAGCGGTGCAGTCATTTCGAACCGCTTGGGAAAGCGTTGAACGTAAGGCGGCCGCGGCAAACGCGAACAGGTCCAATACGTCGAATCGTAATGATGCGGCTCAAAACACCAATCGATCCAATGTAGCCACGCGCCCCGATGCTGCATCGAATGGAGGAGCCGAGCTGGCCCGCATCTTTGCGTTGAGGAAGTTTAGCCCGATCGAGCTCGAAGCGATTTCCCGTATTCTTCGCGAGAACGCTGCGGGCGATATCTACGACGACCGTGACGAGCCTTTTCTGCAGAGCGAAATATCGATCATCGATCGACAGCGTCCGACCGACATGCGGGCCTCTCACAATCCGCTAAACACCATGACAAAACTCTCCGACGCGCGGAACGGTCTTCGCGACGATCTTTCGCGGATCCAGAGTTTGTCGGCAAAAGAAGTGGAGATGTTCTCTTCCGCCATCTCGCCTGCTATCCAGCCGAGCATTATTTATGACGCTATCGCGACAGAAAATTCGAAGAGTGAAGTCGCGTTGAGCGTTGAGCCGGTGACGATCTCGCTCAAACGAAGTCAGAAAGTTGCGGAGGAAGGCGACATCATAACAACCGGCGTACTCTCCCAGATCGCCGCAATACGAAACTATAGTTCTTCGACCCGTCACGTTAATCGGTTCATCGGACTCCTTATTCTGATCAGTGCGCTTTACTGGGGTGCCTGGAAATTTATCGAACATCGCGGCATCGTTCCGAGGCTCGCACTTTCGCAGGGGCAAACGTTTGCTCTATTCGGCTTTATCGTCGTCATTCAAACCGCTTTGATGGCGATGTTCTTCCGCGTCGCTGAATTCACGGCGTCCCAGAATGTGAAGGCTCCGATGAGTGATTCAAGCTTGTGGGCTTTCGCGGTGCCGTTCGCGATGGGCAGTTTGTTGATGAACCTTCTAGCCGACCGTCGGACCGCGCTTTTCACGGGAATATTTACCGGACTGCTCGCGGGCTTTCTAGCACCGCGCGGACTGGAGTTCGCCGTCTACGCGATCATCTGTTCGTCGGTGGCGGTTTACGGTATTGGGCGTTACAGGAGTCGCCAGACGGTGACTCTCGGTGGCGTCCTTGTCGGCGTCTCTGGGGCGGCTCTTGCCGTCGCGATGATCGCCTACACGCAGCAGCCGTTCATACTCAATACCGTTCTTCTGGCGGTCGCGTGCGGTTTAGCGGGCGGGATAATAACTGCGGCGTTCACGGCAAT
>DATEOJ010000420.1:0-14847 GCA_035274235.1 Pyrinomonadaceae bacterium | reverse complement strand
AAAATACTTCTTTACAAAACCACGTATTGGATAGAGAATACCGCCCTCAAAATTTAATCCATTAGGAGTAAGCAAAATGAAATCTCCCACAGGCCATTTTGTGCCTTTCCTGCTGCTCGTCCTCGTCGCCTGTCTCGCCGCCAGCGGTCAAGACCTTGACGACGTCACCATATCCGGAAAAATTGTCGATTCGAACGGTCTCGCAGTCGCCGGAGCAACGGTAACTGCGGTGCATATCGGGTCGTATCTTGAAAGGGTCATCATCTCGAATGACGACGGTCGGTACCGGTTTATCGAGCTGAGACCCGGAGCTTATCGACTTCGCGCCGTCGCGGAAGGCTTTGCAGCTCGTGAGATCGAGGATATTCCCACGTTGTCGGGTCAAAACGTCAAACTCGATCTCTCCCTCGCACCCGCGGGCGTAACCGCTGAAGCGACCGTGGCGGTCGGTGACGATGCACCGATTGTCGATACGACTCGGACGGTCGTCGGAGGAACCGTAACCGCGCGTGAAGCCGAGTCGTTGCCAAACATCGGACGCGACGCGCTCGATCTTGTCTTCACTCTTGGCGGTGTTGCCGAAGAGCCGTTGTCGTTGCGTGATCTGTCTCTCGACAAAGGTGACCGTAACGAAACTCCGCCCAGCAGCGGTCTGATCGAGGGCGGCGTTTTTTCTCTCTCGGGCGGCGCCGCATATTCGAATAACCTCACGGTCGACGGTTTCGACAACAACGATGATCGCGTCGCGGGTATCCGGTTCCAGCCGTCGGTCGAATCCATCGACGAGGTACAGGTCATCAACAACCAGTTCTCCGCAGAGTACGGACGAGCATCGGGTGGGCGAGTGAACATCCGCACGCGCGCCGGTTCGCAACAGTTTCGCGGACGTGCGTTCTACTTTTTTGCGGACGAGAGTCTGAATGCGAACACGTGGAGCAACAACTATCGAAATGTTCCCCGTTATCCGTTTCAACAGCATGTTCCGGGGTTCACGTTGGGCGGTCC
Source organism: Pyrinomonadaceae bacterium (assembly GCA_035274235.1). Taxonomy (GTDB): domain Bacteria; phylum Acidobacteriota; class Blastocatellia; order Pyrinomonadales; family Pyrinomonadaceae; genus OLB17. The sequence continues at coordinate 13,842 of DATEOJ010000420.1, read as the reverse complement.
GATACCACTGCCGTACTTTCGTACTCGAACGACGTTCTACACCGCGTACGAGTACGACTTCATGTTCGACTCGACGATAACCGACACGTACGTACCGATCGTGCAAAACCGTCTGTTCCCGTTACCCGAACCGACCTCATCCGAGAGGATCACCGATTTCGGGAGCGTGCTTGGTCGCTATATCGCGGGTTCGGATACACCGCGGCGTCAGCATCGTTTCACCGCACGCGGCGATCACAACTTCACCGACTCGCATGCGATCACGCTCTCCTACCAACTCGGAAAGACGAACGACCTGCGCCAGTTCAATGGCGGGAACCGTCTTGCTGAATCGCTGATCGGAAAGCGAACCGACACTCACGCGATCAATTTCACCGACAACTTTGTCCTGAACGCGGCGGCCGTCAATCAATTCCGGCTGCAGTACTCGATGTTAAAACCGGTGTTTGTTTCGAGCGGTCAACAGCAAGCCCCGGTTGTGTTGATCAGTTTTCGAGAGCCGAACTCGACCTCGAACACGACGCTGACGACGGGAGCGTCATCGCTCGGAACGTCAGGTCGGGAGGAAGAACGATGGCAGATCCAGGACGCGTTCACTTTTGTCGCCGGTAAACACTCACTTCGGGCAGGGTTCGATTATCAACGCGTCGATTCGACATACATCGATCTCACCGACGCCGGCGGTACGTACAACTTCGCCGACCCACTGGCAACAACGACGGTACCGCAATGCTTGACCGATCCGAGCCAGTCGCCCGGTCCAAACAACCCGCGGATCCGCGGCGGCGTGAACACATTTCCGAGAAGCTGCGTGACTCGTTACCGCCAGAGCTTTTTTACTGACTCTAAGGTGACGAACAACTATTACGGTTTGTTTATTCAGGACGACTGGCGGGCACGCGAGCGCCTGACGTTCAACTTCGGCCTGAGATACGAGCGCGAGACCGTAGTCGACGATAAGAACAATTGGGGCCCACGGATGGGCGTCGCGTGGTCGCCGTTCAAAAGTGACAAGGGCGTGATCAGATTTGGCGCCGGGATGTTTTATAACCGCGTGCTGCTTCGAACGGTCGACGACTATCAACGCGGTCGGAGTGAGATCGTTCTCGACACGAATCGAGTCGCGAGCACCGGTAACGCTCGCGACGTTTATCTCCGCGAGCTAAGCAACTTGTTCCCGCGTGTGTTGATGGCGGATCATCCGCTCGTTCAGCAATACATCGCCGCAGGCTTGAATGAGACGAGTTTCTTTCGAAGTCTGTCACCCGAGCTGAAGATCCCGGAAAGCTATCAGCTCAATCTCGGATTCGAACGCGAGATCGCGGACGGTTTCGTCTTCGAAGCGAACCTTACATACAATCGCACCGCGCGGTTGTGGAGGGAGGTGAACACAAACGCACCGATCGTTCCGAAAGGTTATCTCGATCTCGCTGATTATCTGGACCGCGGCGTCACAAACGGAAACGTTCAGTTCGAATTTGCGGGAGTCAGTGCACCGGATTCGCGGACCGACGGACAGGTCACCATTTACAATCTCAACAGCCAGAACACATCGACTGCGGCGTCGAGTCCGTACGGTAGGGCACTCGCGATCGCGAGTTCGCTAAAGCCCTTTCCCGAGATCGGTCAGACCGAGCAAGTCGGCTCGATGGGAAATAGTTGGTACACAGGCCTGATCCTCGAGCTCCGACGTCGGTACGCGAGGCTACCCCACGGTTTCGGGAGCGCGTTCCGCATCGTCTACACGCTCTCACATACCGAAGACGACGGAATCGTAAACACCTCGTCGGCGCAGATCCCCGGCGATTTCTCGTCCGAACGCGCGGCCAGTCTTCTCGACCGTCATCACCGCCTCGCGGTGTCAGGCGTATTCGACACTCCGTCCTGGCTCGGCAAAGTTCAGTTTTCTCCGATCGTCCGTTGGGCGTCCGGAGCACCGTTCAACCTCTCGAACGGAGGTGACGCGTTTCACGACCGGAACCTCGACGACGTCAATACTGATCGACCTGACTTTGCGGGCGGTCTAGAGGGGATTCGATGGCGACGAATAACCGATCCGCTCGACCTCGGTCTCGCGCGGTCGTTCACCCTCGCACCGATCGGTCGAGCGGGGAGCCTGGGTCGAAATGCCGGGCACGGACCGCCGCAGTTCATTTTTGATTTGAATGTAAGCCGCGAGTTTAAATTTACCGAGCGGATCAGACTGCGACCGCAGATAGAGTTTAATAACGTCCTGAATGCTACGGCATTTAGCTTCGGTTCGGAGTTCATCAACTACGAAGCCGTCGCGGGCGACCCAACACCGGTTCAAATTGCGGAGCTAAAAGCCGGGTTTCTGGTGCCCACAAGGGCATACCGGCCACGCCAAATCCGGATCGGAGTGAGACTCGATTTTTAAACTGGAAATAGGGCTGGATTAGGCTTATTTACTGGGCTTTTCGTATTTTCTGCGTTCCAAAAACTTGGTGACGCAGACAGTACAGGTGTGCTAGCTTAGACATGTTGAACATGTTTGTTCACCCCGCCTATGAGCCAAGTATTAGAGAGCACGGGCGTGCTCACCGAAGTTTCTATCGAGTCGGTCCTTCTCGATGCCGACCTCTTCGTAAAATACGCTTCACCGGAGAAGGCCTTCAAACTTCTCCACGATTCACTTGAGCGAAGTCCGAGATCGATCGCGTTGCGTGAAAAGCTTCGCGACATCTGCATCAAGCAAAAGAATCTCAACGAAGCGGCGAAGCAGTGTCTGGCGCTCGTAAGCCTTTACATCGGCAGAGAGGAGTTCGATCTCGCATACGATCGTCTGCAGGAAGCAAAGCTGCTTGATCCGCGTGTGTCTGTCGCACCGGGACTTGAGGCGATTCGCCGTGCGCGTCGACCTGATTTTGCGACAACGCGCGACCGATCGCCACAGAAGGTCCGTACCGATTGCACGTTCGCCGGCAACATTGGTTATGTCAGTATTTTCGACGCCGTCCAGGTGATCGAAAATGCGAAGATGACCGGCCTCCTCGTCATCAAGTCGGATATGCACCTCGGCAACGTCTCGTTTAACGACGGCAAGATCGTCGATGCCGAATGCAACGGCCACAACGGCCACACGGCATTCCGCGACATCATCGAGATCAACAGCGGGACGTTTGAGTTCTCGATCTCGGATAATGAGTTCCCGGTCGTGATAGCTATTTCAAGCAATACGAACTTCCTGCTTGATGTTCTAACCGAACTCGACAACGAACGAGCGGAACAACAGGGATTGAGAGATATGGGTTCTGAGTTTAAGAATTCTTAGTTTGAAGTTTAGTCATTTGAACGGGAGCCGAAGAGATTTCTCTTGGGCTCCTCTTTTGCGACCAGCGCCTGTGGATCCAACAATTCGGGATGATAGACGGGCGGATTCTCACGCAGAGCTCGCGGAGCCCGCAGAGGGAGCCGGTTCTTCTCTGCGGGCTCAGCGAGCTCTGCGTTAAAAATCCTCCCTCGATTAATCGGGATCCATCGACGAACAACGAACAATAAACCACGAACAACTTCCTTGACTTAACATTCTGTTTACCCCAAAATATAGTGCACCTCAGGTTCCCCTAGCACAATAGAATGTTTAAGCTCCAGCGTTTAGAAATTACGGGTTTTAAATCATTTGCGGACTATACCGAGATCGTCTTCACCGGTAACGGTATCACCGCGGTTGTTGGTCCGAACGGCTGCGGTAAGTCCAACGTCTCCGATGCCATATCCTGGGTTCTCGGCGAGCAGCGGGCGAAATCGCTTCGCGGCGGCGAGATGAAGGACGTAGTCTTCCAGGGTTCTCGCAACCGCAAGCCGGGTGGCATGGCCGAGGTGGTGCTCCACCTCGTGCGCGACACCGAGAGCTTTGACATCGATGAGAACGAACTCGAGGACATCGACGAAACGCTGAACACCCTCGACGAAAACGCTGTTGATGTCGATGCTCTTGAAGCAGAGACGATCGAGGAGCCGGAGCCGGTTGAGGTTGTCGCCGAAGACACTGTTGGCGAGACCAACGGTTTTCACGCCGATGAATTTGAAGTCGAGAAAGTGCAGGCTGCGCAAGTTGGCTCGGTTCAGACAGTCGAGAGAACGATCAAAACCAAACGCCACTGGCGTCCGCGTTCGTTTGCGTTGGACTTTGCCCCGGGCGAAGCGATCGCGGTGACCCGACGTCTTTACCTCTCCGGTGAAAGCGAGTATTTGCTCAACGGCAAAACTTGCCGCCTTCGCGACATCCAGGACCTCTTCGCCGGTACCGGTCTTTCCGGTGCTCACTACGCGATCATCGAACAGGGTCGTATCGGACAGATCCTTTCAGCGAAGCCGTCGGACCGCCGCAATCTAATCGAAGAAGCCGCCGGCATTTCTAAATTCCGTACGCGTCAGCGAGCGGCGGAAACACGACTCGACTCCGCTCGCACAAATCTCGGTCGCATATCCGACATCGTCTCCGAGATCGAGAAGCAGGCCAACTCGCTTCGTCGACAGGCCGGCAAGACCCGACGCTTCCTCGTTCTGCAGGAAGAGTTCCGCGTTCTCCTTCGCCAACTTTTTGCTGCCGAGGGACGACATCTTTCCGAAGCGATCGCGAGTTTTGAGAAAGGACTTGCCGATGCGGTCGATGTCGAACATGCGTTTACCGCAAAGGTGGCGGAGCAGGAGGAGTCGGTTCGCGAAGCGACGCATCACGCACGCTTTGTTGAGGAGACGCTTGCAGAGATCCGTCGCCGGCATGCCGACAACGCGCTGGAGCGCGATCGAGCGGAACGAGAACATCGTTACCAGGCTGAGCAGATCGTCAATCTCAATAACCGAGCGGATGTTGTCCGTGGTGAGATCGAGGCGACTGAACAGCGTCTGAAGTTGATCGAGTCCGAGTTGGAGCGACTGCACAAAGAGGACGAAGCCGAGAGTGCCGAGGCTGACGCTTCGCGGCTGATACTTCAGGAAGCCGAGAAACAGTATCAGATCAAGCTTGATGACGTTCGCCAGATCGAGGTCGATCTCGAAACGCATCGTAACGAGCTTATCAAGCACTCCGCGGCAGTCGAGCGTTTTGACGAGATCGCACGTCAGCTCGAGGTGAACGCCGAACGCCTTACCGAACGTCTGCAAGCTCTCGAACGCGAAGGCGTTCGAGCCTCGGAAACATACGAGGCGTTCATCCAGGAGTCGCAGGATCTTGAACGCGACGAGAAGCTCGAAGGCGAAAAGCTCGAAACGCTTCAGGGCGAGAAGACCGAACTTCTTGCTGAGACAGCCACGGCACGCGAGAAGTTGCGCGGTTCCGAAGAATCTCTTAGGAACCTGGAAGCCGAACACCTCAAGACGCGTAACCGTCATGACACGCTCGCCGAGCTTGACGAGAATCGTGCAGTTTACGCTCCGCAGATTCAGAAGCTTTTTGCATCGCAGGAAGCGATCGGCGTAAAGATCTCCGGCGTGCTCGCGGATTTCTTCAAGGTCGAAGAGCGACATGAAACGGCGGTCGAGAGCTTGTTTGGGCAAAGACTGCAGACGGTGATTGTCGAAAGCGTCGAAGACGCGCGTACGGTCTCATCGTGGCTCGAGCAAAACTCGATCGGTCGGATAGCGATACTTGCCGTTCCGACTTTGAACAATGGCGCGATGTGGAACCCGTTCGGCTCCGGAGGGTCACGCGTCGAGAACATTCTCGGAGTCTCCGGCGGTTTACTCGCTACGTTGAAAGAAGCGTTTCCGCGCGAGATGTCCGCGAAGGTGGTTGACGCGGTCGAGAACGCAGATCTGGCGACCGGCGAGACGTTTGTCACGCTTGGTGGCAGCGTCATCACACCCGCCGGTCTGTTTATCAGCGGTCGCGAGTTAACGGATGACCAGCCAAACGCATCGCTTCTCGCCTTTAAGCGTGAGCTGTCCGGTTTGGAGAAAACGCTGACGGCACTCGACGAACAGATCGCCGTCGCCCGTTCGATAGCTGACGGGGACAGCAAAGATCTGGCGGCCCTTGAAGAAAAAACCGTCGATCTGCAATCGCTGATCATCAAGGTCGAACGCGGTTTGCACGGGCTCGATATTCAGCGTTCAACGACTCGTCAGGAGATCGAACGAGCCGAGCGACACAAGAAGGTTGTCGCTGACGAACAGAAGCAGACGCACGAGGAGATCGAGCAGAACAAGATGCGGATCTCGGAGGCCGCCGATAGTCGTCGGAGCGCTGAACTGTATCGTGACGGTGCGACAAGCGAGGTCGAGCGCATCAACGCTGTCCTGACCGACGCTCGCACGAGGTCTGATGAAGAGAACGCGGTCGTCAACGAAAAGAGAACTCTCGCGGCAACGTCGGGCGAACGCCGACGCTCGGTTCACGCTACGCTCAAGCGAGTTGAGAACGAACAGAAGGAGCTCGAGGCCCGAAGCGCTCTGCAGACGGTTGAGCTAAACGAGATCGACGTAAAGATCACAGCACTGCGTGAATCAACCGCTGCGATCGCCGATCGAATCGCCGGTGCGGAAACAGAAAAGGCCACCGAGATCGAAGAACTCACAACCGCGATCGCCGAAGTTACCGCGGCACGCGAGTCGGCCGATGCGATGAGTGCCGAGTTGGCGGATCTCAATCATCGTTCCGCGGATGCTCTTAACGAACGCGCAGCGATCGAGGTCCGACAGGCGGAAGCGGTGACCGAACTTAAGAACGTCAACGAAAAATGTTCGCAAGAGTTGAACACCCCGCTGAGTGAGCTGATCGAGAGCGAGATGTTTGCCGAAGATTTCATCCTCGACGAATGCCGTATACGCGTTGATGATCTTCGCAATCGTCTCGAGGGATTCGGTGCGATAAACATGCTCGCGGTCGAAGAACTGGGCGAAGCTGAAGAGCGTTTGTTGTTCCTCACGTCGCAACGACAGGACATCATCGACAGCATCGCGTCGGCTGAAGAGGCGTTACGCGAGATCAAGGAGCGTTCGCGTCAGCGTTTCAAACAAGCGTTCGAAGCCATCAACGCGAACTTTATCGAGTTCTTCCAGGAGCTATTCGGCGGAGGCAAGGGCGAGATGACTCTGCTCGAGAATGACGACATTCTCGAAGCGGGCATCGAGGTAGTCGCACAGCCGCCGGGCAAGCGTTTGCAAAATATCCTGCTCCTATCCGGTGGTGAAAAAGCGATGACGGCCATCGCGCTTGTGATGGCGATCTTTAGATACCGTCCGTCACCGTTCTGCTTGCTAGACGAGGTCGACGCACCGCTCGATGATGCGAACGTCGGTCGCTTCGTGACCAAGATCGCGTCGATGGCGGAGAAAACGCAGTTCATCGTGATCACCCACAACAAACGAACGATGGAAGCCGCTCGTGCACTGTATGGAGTCACGATGCAGGAGGCCGGAGTTTCGAAGATCGTGTCGGTTAAGTTTGAGTAAGTCCGATTTTGGATTTTGGATTTTGGATTGGCCTTGCCGTAACGCCGGTGAGGCCAATTTGTTGACCGCTTCGCGATTCTTGCGCGGTTCATCGACCTGATCGTTAATAGCGGGTGCCTCGTCGAGCTACAGGCAGTACCGCCTGCGTTAGCTCGTGGTCGAACGACGGGGATGATTCAACACCGCCTCTCCTCGTCAGTCGACCACCAGCTAACGCCGGCGGTACTGCCTATGGAGCGCATCAAACCATCCAGGCTCTCATCTCATCTCACTCATCTGATATCATCAGGCAGCCACGACAGATGACTCGCATTGCACTCATTCTAATCGCCCTAATTCTCGGTACCGGGGTTGCTGACGCCCAAACGAAACGGCGCCCTCGACCGGAACCGAAAACGCCGGTCGTGTCTCCATCACCGACACCGACACCGACGGATGAGCCTGAACCCGTCGTCACAAAATCCGAATCAAAAAAGAATGAGCGACCCGCGAACGGTAACACCCCGCCGGTCTCGATAAAACAGACAGCATCGGACCCGACGTACTACTACCAGTTCACTCAGCCCGACTTCGATATCAACAAGATCGTGATAGAACACGATGAAACCGGAAAAGGGACGATCACCTTCACAAAGAAGTTGTTCGGCGATACCGTTACCGACCCGCTGCTGGTTTCATCCGCCGCGCTCGAACGCATCAATGCCGCTTATACTACTTTGAATTTTCTCGACTCGAACGAGAGCTACCAGTACGAGAAAGATTATTCACATCTCGGCGTGATGACGTTCCGGATGAAACGCGAAGCAAAGCAACGCAGCACCACGTTCAACTACACGGTCAACAAAGACGCGAAGGTGTTGGCGGATGAGTATCGGAAGCTTTCGAATCAGTATGTGTGGATCTTCGACATCAACGTCGCACGCGAAAACCAATCGCTCGACGCTCCTCGTCTCCTCGATTCGCTCGATTCTTTCTACCGACGAAAAGAGCTATCCGACCCCACTCAAATGGTTCCGCTCCTAAAAGAGCTCACAAACGACGAACGCATCCCGCTGATAGCGCGCAACCACGCGGATCGTCTGATAAAGCAAATTGAAAAAGGGAAGAAGTAAACGGTAAGAGTTTAAGTGGTAAGCGACAAGTCTTAGACTTGCCACTTACCAATCATGGATCTACGCCATCGAGTGGAGCCCGATCATGTTTCCTTCCGTATCGTATACAAGCGAGATGAATCCGTATGGTCCGATCGAGAACTTGGTTTTCTCGATACGCCCTCCCGCTCCTTCGACGCGTGATTCCTCCGTAGCGCAATCTTCGCAGGTGAAGTAGACCAGCACGCTGTTGTTTCCGGCGGGGAAGCCAGGCATGTGAACGAGGGCACCCGATGAGCCGGGAGCTTCTTCGTTCATCGGAAACGTAAGCATCTCGACATCGATCGGCAACTTCTCAAGCGTCACTTTGAACACCGACTCATAGAATCCCCTCGCCCTTTCCATGTCATCGACATAGATCTCAAACCAACCAACGCTATTACGACTCATCAGTTATCCTCCGTTGTTTTTTGGGGTTTAATACTGCGGGGAGAAGGGTTGGGTTTCAATATTGTCGGGGGTTATGGGACTCGTGGGACCGATGGGACTTATAGGACCTATAGGACTTATAGGGCCAGGGCACACAAACGAACCACGAACAACGAACAAACGAAATTACTGCGTTATCGTCCCATCGTCCGCGATCTTCGGCGCCGACGCTCCGAAGTCCGTCGTCGACAATGACCGAACTTTTTTCACCGCCGTTCCTGTTTCATCGAGCGTGGGAACACCGAGCCCTTCCTGACGAGCCGAATGGAGTTTGCCGCCGATGAATTTTCCTGTCACATCGAGCCGTGCCTCGAGGATCAGCGTCAACGCGGTTTCGGCTTTAAGGCTGAACCACCCGTAGGTCGCAAAGTTTCCGAGACTGTAAGCAATGAGCCGATCTTTGTAGATCTCCATACCGCGGAGTACATGAGGTCCATGACCGATAACCAGGTCCGCCCCGGCATCGATGACGGCATGAGTAAATAGCGGAAGATTACCTCGCTTCTCGCCATAAAACAGTTCCGTCTGCCGCGGAACGTTTTGTGCGCCCGTCCCTTCGGCGCCGCCATGAAATGAAACGACGACTATGTCCGCTTTCTTATCAGCTTCCCGCACGAGACGCTCCGCCGTGACGAGGTCGTTAACGTTTGGCTGAACCGCATTGTGCGCGAATCCGACGAATGCGACGGTTTGTCCCTTTACGTTCAAGTACGTCGTCGAGTATTGAGCTCGGTCGCTCCCGGCGTATTTGATGCCGAGGTCGTCGAGTGTCCGACGCGTGCTCGCACGTCCGGCCTCGCCGAAGTCTGACGCGTGATTGTTTGCGATGCTCATCACGTCGAAACCTGCGGCCTTCAAATTCTTTGCAAAGCGAGTCGGCATTCGAAACGCGAAGCATCGAACCGGTTCGCCGGGCTTCGGTTCTTTGCACTTTTCAGAAATGCCTCCGTCGATGATCGGGCCTTCCATATTGCCGAACGCAATATCGGCCGCGGACAGGATCGGTGTGACGTTCTTGAGAATGTCCGCTCCGTCGTTCGGCGGCATGCGGGAATCATTTGGAAACGGCGAACCAAGCATGACGTCGCCGACCGCCGCGATCGTCACGGGTTCGGACGATTTCGGCGTCGGGGTTGCTACCGGCTGTGTCGCATTTTCCGCCTCGGCGGTCGGCGTCGTGAGATCACGCGCCTGACACGCGAGTACAACCGCGCACACGATAGCTAGTAAAGAAGCAGTCACAATTCGATTCATGGGCTTAAAGCTTGGGGGCTTTTTTCCGCCAGTCCTAAGATGCTGAAACTGAAAACGGCGAAACGGTATTAAAGCACGCTTCGCCGATTTGGTAAACGATTTTGGAGCGATGCCGCTGCCGTCAGCCCGCAGGCGCGATTTCAGCCCGCCGAGAGTGCAGGGCTCGACGGCCTTTTTTGTCTGCTCCTAATCTGGAGAGCTAACGGCGGTCTTAATCTGCGGCGCTAACTACATTCACAAGTCCGGAAGGGCGGCTTTGCCCCCGCTCACCTCACCATCTCGAAGCAATGATGGAAGCAATGGCATGTTCCCATTTTCTCTCGAGACCGTCAGCTTAGCGGGGGCAGAGCCGGGGCAGAGCCGCCCTTCCGGACTTTCCAATGTGGTCATCACTCGGAATGAGTGGTCAAAGGAATCCGCGTCATCCGCGTCATCTGCGGTTAACTCTCGTAACCACTCGACGACTCTAAGGCACAAATGCATTCGGGATCGGGCGATCGCCCGCTGAACCGAACTGTTGGATCATGAGCCCCGCCGTCGATCTCTGCGAGTACCAGGTCGTTGTCGATGGACGAAACACGGTCGTGTCGAACTTGCCATCGCCATCATAGTCGCCCGGAGCCGGAGTGTCGTCCGTCGTGCCGAACGGTACCGAGTAGAACGAGTAGTTCTCACTACGAAGGATGTACCACTGACCTGTCGATGGTCGGAAGTAGGCCATGTCCGCCTTGCCATCGCCGGTGTAGTCACCCTGGACCGGTTTGTCCGTCGCGACACCAAACGTGATAGCTGTCACCCCCGCCGTTGAACGCTGTATCCACCACTGTCCATTTGACGGACGATAGATCCCGATGTCGGTCCTGCCGTCACCGTCGTAGTCAGCCGGGACGGGAATATCACCCAACGAGCCGAAGCCCTGAATCGTCGTACCACCATCGCTCGAACGTCGGATATACCAAGTCGACGTCGACGAACGGAATACCGTCAGATCAGCCTTGCCGTCTCCGTCGAAGTCGCCGGGAACCGGAACATCACCAGCCGAACCGAATGGCAAGGAGAAGTATGAGAAGTCTTCCGATCGAAGTATGAACCAGAAACCGTTCGACGGACGGAAGAACGCGATGTCAGTTTTCCCATCGCCGGTAAAATCAGCCGGCGTGATCAAATCCGTCGACGCACCGAACGTACCCACGGTCGTGTTACCGTTCGAACTCTGATTGATCCACCACTGACCACTCGTCGGACGGAAGATACCGACGTCGGTCTTGCCATCGCCGTCGAAATCAAATGCAGTCGAAGACGGTACGATCATCCGCAGCATGCCAAGTTGCGGACTATTGTTGAACAAATAGAACCCTCCCGTGAAGATCATTTTTCCAGAGGGACTTACAAACACCTTTGTGACACCGCCTTGTTGCGTATGCCCCGCGAACAAATTCACATCGAGCGCTCCATCAGTCTTAAAGCGCGCAATTCCCGGTCGAGTAATTCCGTTTACGACTGTGAATTGTCCGACTGCCAAATATTCACCGCTCGACAACGCTTTCACACCGGATACGTTGCTACCTCCTGTTACGGCTACCTGCCCCGTGAAGGTGGGATCGACGGAACCGTCGGCGTTGAGGCGAGCGAGCCCCGTGCGCGGCTGACCATTCACCGAGGAAAAACTGCCGCCTATGAAGAGTTGTCCGTCCGGTTCTAACTCCATGTCAGGATTCCCCGGTGAGATCACGGCGTTGAACGAAGTATCACGGGTGCCGTTCGAATTCAGTCTAACGATAGTGCTCCACTGCGTCTCCGACGTATTTCTGACACCGCTGACCAGTATTTTGCCGTCCGGTTGGACGATGATCTTTGTAGGATAACCAGCGTTGACCAGACTACCCATGTCGAACGACGTATCGAGTGTCCCGTCGGCGTTTAGCCGGGCAACATATTTACGAGGCTCGCCGCGAATGAAATTAAACTGACCGCCGATGAGTATCTTGCCGTCGGGTTGTAAAGCTACCGAATAGATCTGCACGTCGGTGCCGGGCAAACTGAACGTCGTGTCAACCGTTCCGTCTGGATTTAGTCGAGCGACTGAAGCGGTAGGATTTCCATTTATGGTCGGGAAACCACCGCCGATAACTATCTTTCCGTCAGGTTGCAACGCCACCGCACGGACTGCTTCAGTGCTGCCGTTGCGGTATATGACGTCTCCCTGGTTGAATGTTTCGTCAGGAGAGCCGTCCGCATTCAGACGACCGATCGAGTTCACCGAGTAACCGTCTATCTGAGTAAACGTTCCCGCAACCAAGATCTTCCCGTCCGGCTGAAAGACAACGGACGATATTACCTCCGATCCGAGCGTGGTACCGCCGACGAGGTATGGATTGTAAGTCTGATCGACTGCGTAAGTTGAGGTCAGGCGCGCGAGGCTGCAGTGGGCGGAGCCATTGATGTCCTGGAAGCTTCCGACGATGTCGAACTTTCCGTCGCTCCTTGGAAGAACCTCTCTTACGTCGATACCGCCTTTCAGCGCCTTCACCGCGAAGTTGTCGTCGACACTTCCGTTCGAATTCAACAGATAGACCTTCTGGGTACTACTGGGAAATCCGCCGTAAACAAAAACACGGCCATCGGTATGTAGACCTATTCCGTCGACCCACGTGTTTATTCGAACATCTCCCGTGAACGCGGAATCGAGCGTGCCTGAGAGTTCATCCAGCCGCGCGATGTGATAAAGGTTGGAACCGATGTTAAAGCGTCCACCGACGTAGAGCTTCCCGGTACCGCTCAGCATTACTTCGTTAACTCTCTGGCTGATGTTTGAATTGAAGGAATGATCAACAGTTCCGTCGGGATGCAACCTTGCCACCCCGCCTCGGGCCATACCTCCTATCTGTGTGAACAGTCCGGCGACGTAGATCTTACCGTCCGGAGCCTGAATGAGTGAGGTCACGACGCTGGAAAATCCGGTGACTTCCGTGGTAAATGCCTGATCGACGCTACCGTCATTATTTAGCCTGATCAGACATTGCCGGATCACTCCGTTGTAAGAAGAGAACTCTCCGCCTACAAGAATATCTCCATCGGGCAGCGGAAGCAGAGCCCCGATGGCCGAGCCGCTAGTACCTTGTCCGGAAACAAACGATGTGTCGAGCGAGCCGTCTACGTTAAGGCGCACGATCTTTGCTCTAATCGGCGTAACTGAGGAAGCAAAGAACGACAAGAGGATCTTTCCGTCCGGCTGGATCGCAAGTTCAGTCGGCGGGTCGAGCAAGAGCGGTGGATTAAACGACGGATCGCGTAACCCGTTATCTAGAAGGCGGGCGACGTTCACCTGCCTGTGGCCACTGACATCGGTAAACCGTCCCGCGATGACCAACTTCCCGTCGGTTTGTCGAACGGCGCAATAGACTCGGCCCTCAAAGCCGATCGATGCGTGAAATGTCGGATCGACGATCCCTGCCGAGAAAGAAGACGGCGCCGCGTGCGTAGGTGTCGAAAACGGCGAGAGGAGAAAAGCGCAAGTGAACAAACAGGCGCCGATCCAAATGAGATAAAACTTCATAACCTTACTTCGATAAATCTTTATGGAATAAACGCT
>DATEOJ010000419.1:0-10856 GCA_035274235.1 Pyrinomonadaceae bacterium | reverse complement strand
CTTGTCCAGATGCCGAACAAGTACGGCATACGGCAGTATCAGCAACATCGTCGACGCGGATTCACCGAAGGCGAGGGTTTTGAGGTTCGCTACTGGACACCGTCGGAGTTAATGAAGACTTTCGAAGACAAGTTCGGGCCGACCGAGATGACTACCGATTGTTACTTCGGCCTCGGTATTCAACCTAGCGACGCCGATCTCTTGCCGATCCACTACAAGGCCGTCATTGGTTCGTCAGAGGTATTACGAAAATTGAGTGGCGTCTTTACGCCGCTGATGAAGGTTGCGGACAGCGTCTATCTCGAATCGATAAATAAGAAGGAAAAGTAAGTCTAATAGATGAGCGTAATTCTCGGTATCAATACGTTTCACGCGGGTTCGTCTGCCTCGATCGTTATCGACGGCGTTCCCGTCGTTGCCCTCCCTGAAGAAAGACTAAACCGCGTGAAGTATTACGCCGGCTTTCCGAAACTCTCGGTCGCCAAGTGTCTCGAAGTCACGGGGCTCAAGTTCTCGGATGTCGATGCTGTTGCTGTCGGTCGCGATTCCTCCGCGAATCTTCATAAGAAGCTCGAGTTTGCGTTAAGACACCCGGCGAAGCTTTTGAACCTCGCCCGGATGCGAAGCAAGAGCAAGACGTTCGACGACATGAAGTCGTTGATCGCGTCGGAGTGTGATGTGGATCCCGCAACTTTGAAGTTCGACTCATACAACGTCGAACATCATCTCGCGCATACGGCGAGTGCGTACTTCATCTCGGATTGGGAAAAATGCGCGGGCATTACAGTCGACGGTTCCGGCGACTTCGTCTCGTGCATGCTCTCGGAATGTGACGGCGATCAGATCAAACCGATCAAAAAGATCTTCGTCCCTCACTCGCTCGGAACACTCTATACGGCGGTCTGTCAGTTCATCGGTTATCCAAAGTACGGCGACGAAGGCAAGGTGATGGGACTCGCCCCGCTTGGTACTGACAAGTATCACGACTTCTTCGAGAACATGCTCAGGAAAACGGCGGACGGTTTCGAACTCAATGCCGATTACTTCCTGCCGTTCGGTGCGAACCAGGGCATGGAAATCAACGATGAGGGCGAGATGATCGTGCACCGGCTCTACTCGGATCTCTTCATAAAAGAACTCGGCGAGCCGCGAGTGAAGCACGGAGAGATCACACAGCGTGATGAAGACGTCGCGTTTGGCTTGCAGCGGATCTTCGAACGCTACTACATGCACATGCTTGATTCGCTGCACAAGCTTGTCCCGTCAACGCGAGTGGCAATGGCGGGCGGATGTGCTCTGAACAGTGTCGCGAATGGCAAGCTTCTCGTTGAAACACCGTTTCGCGAGACATGCATCCAACCGGCTGCCGGTGACGACGGTCTCGCAGTCGGTGCAGCACTCTATGTCAGCAATTCGATCCTGAAAGAAGGTAAGCGTTGGGTGATGCAGAACGCTTATCTTGGGAACGAGTATTCGGATTCGATCATCAAGTCGGAGCTTGACCGGTACAAAGTTTCCTATCGGGAACTCGATCGCGATCAGTTGCTCGATGCGACTTCCGACGAGATCAAAAACGGAAATGTCGTCGGCTGGTTCCAGGGCCGTATGGAGTGGGGCCCGCGGGCATTGGGAAACCGATCGATCCTCGCTCATCCCGGCTTCCCAAACATGAAGGACATCCTCAACTCGCGCATCAAACATCGCGAGTGGTTCCGCCCGTTTGCTCCATCGGTGATGCAGGAACGACAGACGGATATCTTCGAACAGGACCATCCATCGCCGTTCATGCTTCACGTCTACAAGATCCGACCCGAATGGCGCGAGCGGTTGTCCGCGGTGAATCACGTCGATGATACGGGTCGCCTACAGACGGTCGCACGCGACGAAAACCCGCTCTACTACGATCTGATCAAGGCGTTCGACCAGAAGACCGGCGTCCCGGTGATCCTCAACACGAGCTTTAACGAGAATGAGCCGATCGTCTGCCAGCCATCGGAAGCGATCGAGTGTTTCCTAAGAACGAAGATGGATGTGCTTGTCATTGGTTCGTTCTTTTGTCGGAAGAACGACTAGACAGAACCAAACGCGGAGAAGGTGAACAAACTCGACCGCACGTTGCACAAGCCCAAGCGTGAGCGAGGGCGATACCCGGAACTAGTTGCAAACGGCGCGTTGTGAAAACGAGACTCGATATCGCCCTTACTAACGTGCGGGCTTTTGCACCGTGTTGCACGAGCCCGGCGAAAGATAACCAGAGCATATGAACTGGAGCGTACAAGAAATTCCCGCACTTCGTGGTTACACGGTTGAGTGGGCCGAGCACGGCAACTATTATCTTTCGCACCGGAATGTTCTTTATCACTCTGTCGACTTAAAGCCTCCGTTCAAACAGATCGCCGTCGTCGCGGCGCCCTCGTGGAAAGAATTAGCGTCAAACTTTCGACTCGGCCAGCGTCTACTCCGGTTCATGATGACGAATGTCGTACCGCTTTCCAACGGAGAGATCTTCGTTACATTCGACAAGACTGTCGGCGTGATCCGAAATGGGTCGTATATCTCGCTCGGCGGACTCGTTCGCCCGTGTCGCGTACTTCGCTCCGCTTGCGCGATCGACATCAAGGGCGACATTTACTTCGGCGAGTATTTGGGTAACGACGAGCGTGGCGAAATGCGCATTTATCGCTACCGCCCCGGCACCGACTCGCTCGAGATCGCTTACACCTTCCCGCCAAACTCGATCAAACACATCCACGGGATCTACGCTGATCCGTTTGACGATTCACTTCTCTGCCTTACCGGCGACGATCTAAGCGAATGTCGAATGATCCGCACAAGTGACGGATTTCAATCGACCGAGACCGTGGGCGACGGCGATGAAACCTGGCGGGCGGTAAGTATCCTCTTCGACAAAGACGCGATGTACTACGGCATGGACGCCGAGTTTCGCGCGAATCACATCTATCGTCTCGATCGAGCGACGTCGGAACGCCAAAGTCTCGGAGAGGTAAATGGCACCGTCTTCTATTCAAAGCAGCTCGGCGGTGATCGGTTCTTCGCGACTACCGCGGAGAACGCACCGAGCCAGACAGAGAACGTCGCCGCGCTTTGGAACGTGACTGACGCTGGTGAGCTTCTCGAAGTCGCAAAGTTCCACAAGGACCGATGGCATGGAACGTTGTTCATGTTCGGTACGATCCATTTTCCGTACGCGAACAAAGTCGCCGACAAACTTTTCTTTTCCCTCGTTGGAGTCCGCGAAGACAACCGAACGTTTATAGTCAGCACCTCATAATCCGTACTGCAAGAAGCCCGAGCCCGGAACGTTCTTAGGGCCGTGGTGTCTAACCAATCCGGAGGAAATCGCAATGATAAAGAGTTTTCTTTGTATGGTATTCGTGTGTCTGAGTATTGCCGCGTGTGGTGGTGAGCGTTCGGTTTCGTCGATGTCCAACAGCGCCGCGAACAGTAACAAGATTTCGTTCGGCGTGTACGACATGTCGAGGTCGAGTCCGTTCTCGGTTGTGACGGACGCGATGAAGCCCGAGACCAACCTGGCGGCAGCGCCTACCGTGGTCTCTACCGCCGCACTACCAAATCAAGGAGGCGGCGGGGGAGGTGGAGCACGCGAGGAAGGCTCGTTCACTCCGACAAAGATCTCGCTCGCCCAGACGACGGCGGCCTCAATCGATACCTCTTCTAGCGACCGAAAAATAATTCGAAACGCGGAACTCGATCTCGAGGCTGACACACCGGATGATGCTCAACGCAAGATCGCGTCGATCGCGGAGTTGCGAGGCGGATTTGTTGTCGAGTCGCAGCAAAGCAGCAGCGACATGGCAACGACAACGCGCGACATCGTCGTTATGACAGTTCGCGTCCCGTCAGACAAGTTCAGCGATACACTCGCCGATATTCGCAACGTTGCGAAACGCATCGTCACGGAAAACGTAAAGGGTCAGGATGTGACCGAGGAGTTTATCGACATCGAAGCACAGCTCAAGGCGAAGAAAGCACTCGAGGCGCAATTCATGGAGATCATGAAACGTGCGAACACGGTCTCTGATGCGCTCGAGGTGCAGGGTCAGCTTGCCGAGGTCCGTGGCGAGATCGAACAGGTGGAGGGCCGGAAACGATTTCTTGAAAATCAGTCGAGCATGTCCACGATCAAGATCAGACTGCAGACCCCCAAAGTTTTCGCTGCCGCTTCCGTGGGATTTGGAGATCGTGTGGCGGATTCGTTTACGAGCGGGGCCGATGTCGCACTCAACTTCGTGCTCGGTATGGTGACGTTTTTGATCGCGGCATTCCCGATGGCGTTGTTCGTTGGTTTGCCTGCATTTGTGCTAATCAGATATGTTTGGAAACGACAGGCCGGTCCACGTTCGGTCGTGGAACTAGCCGGGGAAGAGCTAAAGATCACGTGAGAACTCGTATTAAATGGAGAGAATTTTCCAAATTGTAGCGGTGATCCTTGCAGGGGTCGCCGCTTATTTTTCTTGGACGGGCAACAAGGACGCAGCGTTCGTGTCGCTCGTCTTCGGATGCGTGTCGTTCTTCTTAAGCATCCGCTGGCAGGTGAAAGATCGGCGGGCGCAGAGAGAAATGGAGGAAAGCGAGACTAGGGTGCGCGATACCGAAAAATCGAACGCCGATGATCCATCTTAAGCTTGCGCGGTGAACGGAGTCGCCGCCCAACGATTGCAAGTCCGGAAGGGCGGCCTTGCCCCCGCCATTGCATTCCCGAATTTTGTTTCTTTGCTACT
Source organism: Pyrinomonadaceae bacterium (assembly GCA_035274235.1). Taxonomy (GTDB): domain Bacteria; phylum Acidobacteriota; class Blastocatellia; order Pyrinomonadales; family Pyrinomonadaceae; genus OLB17. Next base: position 6,093 of record DATEOJ010000419.1, on the reverse strand, counting down.
GCGCAGAGCGGGGGGGCAAGCCACCCTTCCGAACTTGCAACCGTTGCCAACTTGCCGAGATTTAAATCCATTCATGTCCAAAATAATTCTCGCAACGATCGGTTCCCTCGGTGACATGCATCCGAAGATCGCGCTCGCACTCGGTCTGAAGGAACGAGGGCATGACGTCACGATCGCCGCGATGGAATACTATCGCGAACGCATCGAACCCCTCGGCATAAACTTCGCCCCGATGTCACCGCATCTTGATCCTGACGACAAGGATCTCTCACGCGACCTGATGGACTCACGCAAAGGCTCGGAGAAGATCCTGCGCGAGATCGTCTTGCCGAGCCTCGACGACATGTACAACGACCTGATGCGTGCAGTCGACGGTGCAGACATGCTTATAAGCGGCGAAATCGTCTATGCCGTTAAGTCCGTCGTGGAGAAGACCGGCATCCGGTGGGTCTCGACCAGCCTCCAACCGGGGACGTTCTTTTCAGCCTACGATCCATTCGTTCCGCCAACGGCCGAGTGGCTCGAACATTTTCATTTCCTCGGACCAACTTTCAATCGCGGACTATACAGCATCATGCGGTGGGCGATGAGCGATTGGTGGTCGCCGTATCAAGAATTTCGACGCAGGCACGGTCTAAGCGACGATCACGATCCACTGATCGCGGGGAAATATTCCAACCTGCTTCATCTGGCGATGTTCTCGCGCGTGTTAGGTGCACCGCAGCAGGACTGGCCGCCGAATACCGTCCAGACCGGTTTTTGTTTTTATGACGGCGGAAACGACATTCAGAAGATGCCCGATGGGTTGGAGGAGTTTCTCGACTCCGGCGAACCGCCGATCGTTTTCACTCTCGGCTCGGCCGCAGTTATGGACGCACGCGACTTTTTCGAACAGAGCGGCGACGCGGCCCGAAAGCTCGGGCGTCGGGCGGTCTTGTTATACGGAAAATACAGCGAGCCGCCGAAGACGCTTGGGGGTGACGTAGTCGGGTTCGACTACGCGCCGTACTCGCAGGTTTTTCAACGAGCGGCCTGCGTCGTCCATCAGGGCGGAGTCGGCACGACCGGTCAGGTATTGCGAGCTGGCGTGCCGCAACTCGTCGTTCCCTTCGCACATGATCAACCCGACAATGCCGCACGCTGCCGGCGCGCCGGTGTAGCCGAGATCATCAAGCGAGACGACTTCAATGCGTCGACAGCGGTCGGGGTCTTGAAACAACTACTGTCCGACAAGAGTTATCGCGTCAATGCACAGATCGCCGCAGACACGGTCGCTTCCGAGCTCGGAACCGACGCAGCGTGCGACGCGATCGAGCGCGTCCTCGCGTGACTTCTTAACGCAGAGATCGCGGAGAACGCGGAGCTACTTAGTCACTTCGCGTTCTCCGCGTTCTCTGCGTTAAAACAGCCGCCTAAATGGCCAGACTGAAAACGCGCTAAGATATTGTCCCGTGAGCAAACTAGATCATCTCCTCGTGGAGAACAAAAACTGGGCGAAGAGCGTCAAGGAAACCGATCCGGATTTTTTTGAGAAACTTTCCCACTCGCAGAACCCGGCCTATCTTTGGATCGGCTGTTCGGATAGTCGCATTACACCAGTAACGAGCTTTGGTTTGTTGCCGGGCGAGATGTTCGTTCATCGCAACGTCGCGAACCTCGTCAATCACACCGACATCAATTGTCTATCGGTGATGCAGTTTGCTGTTGAGGCACTGCAGGTAAAGGACATCATCGTCTGCGGCCATTACGGCTGCGGTGGCGTAAAGGCGGCTCTCGAGGATTCACGGATGGGACTGATCGACAACTGGCTTCGACACATCCAGGACACTATCCATAAATACCGCGCGGATCTGGAAGCTGTTCCGGAAGGCCCGCTACGGCAGGACAAATTGTGCGAGCTGAACGTCATCGAACAAGTTATCAGCGTCGGGGAGACGACGATCGTTCAGGATGCGTGGAGTCGGGGACAGAAGCTCGAAGTTCACGGCTGGATGTACACCATCGCTGACGGGCACTACCACGATCTCGGCGTAAGCCTCGAGGGCGACGATCAACTTCGAAAGCTTAGGGCGGGAACGTTTGGACGCGAACCAGCGAGATGAATTTTGGATTTTAGATTTTGGATTTTGGATTGCGTGTGAATCACATTGCCTTCGGTCGGAGTAGCTCCGACAGCTAGAAGAAATGATTAGATTTGAGAAGAACTTCAGACACCCTCGCTACGGCACGGGTTTCCGCCTTTTGGCTTGCAGCTTATTGCTTATTGCTTACTGCTTCCCCGCAGCGGCGCAGATGTCGCGGAAGCCGTCGCCTTCTCACGAACCGGAAGGCGTGATGGACAAGAAGCCGGATTCGAAAAAGAATTCGCTTCTAGGGGTTACGTCGCAAGCGGAGTTCGATTCGATCGCCCGCGTCTATCATCAAAACACTCCATACGCGTTGCCGCACATCATGTTTGTCATCGACCGCCGCGCGAAGAACAAGATCTACTTTGTAAATTCGCAGCGGTATCGATTTCATAAAGATTTTCTTTTAGCGACCTATCTCGTACCGCGCGGTGCCGATGTCTTCAAGCCGATCTATATAGACCAGGACCGCCGGTTCATCGTCGGAACGATCGCTTGGCAAAAGCCGGTTGAGAAGTTTACGTGGGAATTATGGGAAGGTGACATGGCGAGCGCCGAACACATCACCGCCGCCAACGAAACGATCAACAAGAATTTCTTCGCACCTGTCTCGTATAAACCGAACTCGCTCCGTCAGGAAGACGTTTCGGCAAACATCGGTATCGACCGGATCCTGCAGAGCGACCTGAACAAGAATCAGGAGTACCTTGCGCTCAATCCGGGGAGTGCGACGGGCCGTATTCACATCGTCGACAAACTCGACGACACCGTTGAGTTCGGCGACAACGAGATCATCGTCCTGAAAGAGCTGCCGCAATCGTTACCGCCTGTTCGAGGCATCATCGTCGCGCGGCCCTCGACGCCGCTTTCGCACATCAACATTCTCGCCAAGGGATGGAACGTTCCTAACGTCTATATAAAAGACGCCGACAAACTTTTCCGCGAGTACGACACGTTCGTCTACAAACTTGAGGCGACGATGACCGATTACAAGTTAACTCGGGCGTCGCTCGACGACATCAAGAAGGATTTCGCCACACCGGGCCAGCAGATCCCGCCGGTCAATCTCACGGTGAAACGACTTGCCGGACTTCGTGAGATGCGCAAGAAGGACAGCATCATCTATGGTGCGAAGGCGGCGAATCTCGGCGAGATGTTGAACGCACGCGTGGCCGGCGTGATCGTCCCCGATGGCTTTTCGGTTCCGTTCTACTGGTACGACGCGTTCATGAAGGCAAACCATCTGAACGAGAAGATGGCCGCTTATCAGGACGATCTCGACTTCGTTCACAACCCGCGTTTCCGGCGGCAGAAGCTCGAAGAGTTTCGCGCCGAAATACAAAAAGGGAAGTTCGACCCGGCCTTGCGGCGTGCGATCATCGCGAAATGGAGAACGCAGCTTTTGTCGAAACCGGTATTCGTTAGAAGCTCGTCTAACTCTGAGGACCTTCCAAACTTCAGCGGTGCCGGTCTTTATTCGAGCGTTCCGAATGTTCGCCAGGAAGAGAAGTTGATCGAGGCGGTGAAGAAGGTTTGGGCGTCGCTTTGGAAGTTTGAAGCGTACGAGGCTCGCGTGAGGAATTACGTCAGCCAGAAGGATGTGTACATGTCGGCTCTAGTGCAGGTCGGGGTCGACATGACGAAGGGCGGCGTGATGATCACGAAAGATCCGTTCGATGCCGACAACCATGATGCCGTCTATATAAGCGCGGTGTGCGGTCACAACTCGAAGGTCGTCGATAACAGCGGTCTGCCGGAGCAGATATTGTTTAGCCCGAAGTCGAACTCAGTGATCGTGATGACCCTTTCTCAACAGGAGAACGCGTTGGCGTTTGACGAAAACGGCGATCTGAAAGAGACGAGCGACAAATGCGCGAATGCACAGAAACGCGTGCTGTCGGATGTCCAGGCCAGGCTCCTCGCGAAAACCGCGATCGACATTCGCCGCATATTCGGCAAACGCGAGCAGGACATTGAGTGGGGGATCATGAACGGTCGTATCTATATCGTCCAGGCCCGACCGTATATCGATAAGCAGTGATCGGTGGTCGGCGTTTCAGGTAGACCACACGTCTAACAGGTCGCCAACGGACTGGAACGCAGGCGTCCCGCCTGCGAGTGGATGCGATCACGCCGCTAGTTGAGTTGGATAGTATACGAGGCTTCGCAGGCGGGACGCCTGCGTTCCAGTCGCGCAGCACGCCGCTTACTTGAACTCGTGCCGGCACGGAGTATCCTAGTTCTCACGGAGTATTCTAATTCACATGAAACAAATCGTACTCATCCTATCGGCAGCGTTCGTACTTTCTTGCGGCGGTGGTGCCGCACCTGTTGCAGTCAACGTTAACTCGAACCCCGCGCCGAGCCGGGTTGATCGTTCGCAGACCGCGATCGCTCACACAACCGAAAATCAAACACCGAAGCCGGCAAATGGAACCGGCAGCAAATGGTCGCAGAGTGGCGACGCGATCGATACTTCGAAGTTTGATGAGAAGGTCGCGTCGGCTGAGAAAGAGTTAAAGTCGAAGCCGTCCGACGATGCGGCGAAGAAGGCTCTTGCGCAAGCGTTCTTCGAACGCGGCTTTGCACTAACGGAAGCTCGTCAGTATGCATCGGCGCTCGGCGACTATCGCCGCGCTTTGAAGTACGATCCCGATCATGAAGATTCGAAGAAGTGGATCGAGCAGATCGTCGGTATTTACCAGATGCTGAAGAAGGATGCCCCGCCCGAGGGTGAGGAACCGCCGCCGCTTCCGTTTAAGAAAGAAGCATAATAGAGGAGTATCACCGCCGAGACGCAGTGACGCAGAGGGGTTATCGCTGGTTTTCTCCGCGTCTCCGAGTCTCCGCGTCTCTGCGGTCGAATTGACCTTGCTGCATCAAGAAACGTTATGAAGGGAAAGGCATTGTTTCTAAGTTGCGTTGCAGTTGTATTCTTCCTTTCATCAACTGTATCTGGCCAAGGTCCAACTCGCATCAAGTTTCGCAAAGGAGCGGTCAAGGCTGACGTGAGCGGCACGCTCAACAGCTTCAACAGCATCCGCCGTTACGTCATTCGTGTTCGGAGTGGCCAAACGATTAGCACGGAACAAATCGGCGGCGAGGGCCGACCGATCACGATCTCACTTACCGGACCGAACGACGAGGATGCCGGTGATTCCGACGCTTCCTGCAACAACCGCCGCGAGATCGCACCGACAAAAGCCGGCGACTATCACATCGAAGTCATCGAGTGCCGAAAGGCAGAACCGTGGCGCGGGCGTTTTACATTTCGCGTGACCGTTCGCTAAACTAACCCCTTTGTTTCACTACTCCGATAGGGCACTGAGAACCTATAGGACGAATGGGACCCGTAGGACTTATGGCAATTTCAGCAAACGATATAAGAAAAGGAATGGTTATTCTGCACGAGGGCTCACCGGTGAGAGTGATGGATTTTCATCATCATACCCCCGGCAACCTGCGTGCGATGGTTCAGGCGAGGCTTCGCAATCTGCTCACGGGAAACTCGTTCGAGTTTCGTTTTCGATCAAACGATACGCTTGAAAAGATAACGCTCGAGCAGCACAAGATGGAGTATCTCTACTCCGACGGCTCGCATCACCACTTCATGAACTCGGAAAATTACGAGCAGGTCGCACTGACCGAAGACGAGCTTGGCGACGCCGCTCAGTGGCTGATGCCGGGCCTCAAGATCGAGGTCGAGTTCTATAACGGTTCGCCGATCGGTATCGCTTTGCCTGCGTCGATGGAGTTGACGGTCACGACGACCGAACCGCAGCTGAAAGGTGCGACGGCGTCGAATTCGAACAAACCCGCGACGCTCGAGAACGGAGTCACGCTTTACGTCCCACCGTTCATCGCCGAGGGTGAGAAGATCCGCGTGAATCCTTCGGAGGCGAAGTACATCGAACGCGTGAAGTAGTCAGGTCGCTGAAAGCGACAAACATTAAAGCCTGGGGTGGAG
>DATEOJ010000418.1:0-3491 GCA_035274235.1 Pyrinomonadaceae bacterium | reverse complement strand
CATCGAAACTGGGCATTACGGTCGAGAAGCTCTTCGCCGTGATGGTGGTTTTGGCGATATTGCAAGATAGTTGGTTTTAAGGCGTTCCGTATATGTGGGCGGACTCGTGAGTCCGCGAACGGGCTAACAGCCCGTTCTACGAAAGAATGGAACTGGACTTCGACAAGGAAATAGACGCCATCCTGCGTAATGCACGACGCGACTCGCCGGCAACGCCGGCATCGCGTCATCTCGACGCGGATGAGATCTCTGCCTTTGCCGAAAATGCGGTGCCCGAGAAATCGAGGTCGTTGTATGCGGCACACATGGCGGACTGCGATCGGTGTCGAAAGATTCTTTCAGGACTTCTCGTTTTAAATTCAGAGGTGCTGCCGATCGTAGCAGCCGAACCGGCGTCTGCGATCACGATCGCCGAGCGCGCGGTGCCGTGGTATCGAAGTCTGTTCATGTTCCCGAATCTCGCCTACGTGATGGGCGGCCTCGTACTGGTCTTCGGCGGCTTCCTCGCGTTCTCGGTGATTCAGAATTCTCGTGATCCGCTGACGGCAGCCGTCGCTCCGAATGAACAGGCGAGTGCTCCGGCCGCGGAAGGCGGTCCCAGGTTTGACCAAGGCGAGTTGGAATCGTCGCTGAATTCGAATTCGAATGCGTCGGCCAACGCGGCTGCGAACGTAGCGGTCACGGAAGCGAGTCGTATGTCGAACGCGAGCTCTGTGGCGTCGAACATGACTGGAACGTCGCCGGGTGGTCCGCGATCGCCGGAAAACAATTTCGTGATGGATGGCGTCAGCACGACAGACTCCACTGTCAGGCAGCCCGTTGCCGCGGCACCTCCTCCAGCAGCGTCAGTAAGCGGAGCCGCAGCCGAACCGGCGGCGCCAATGAAGACGCTACCGGCTCCTCGAGATGATGCTGCAACGCTATCGAAACTCGAGAACAAGGAGATTCAACAGAATTCGCAGGAGGCGTCTAAGAAGGACGCGATATCGAGACAGCAGCAGTCGGGCCTCCCGATCCAAAGCGGTCCGATGAATAACGACCGAGGGTACAATCGTCAACTCGAGAACATGGATCGCGCGAATGCGAAACAAAAAGCCGCCCGCGCGGCCGCGGCTGACGAAGATGCTTCGGGCGGAAGGAAAGTGGTATCGGGCCGGACATTCGAACGCAAGCAAGGCGTATGGTACGACACAAAGTATCAAGGTCACCCGACGATCAATGTCCGACGTGGATCTGATGAGTTCAAGAAGCTTGACGGCGGACTTCGAGGAATAGCGAATTCGTTGTCGGGAACGGTCGTGGTTGTCTGGGGTGCGAAGGCGTATCGGATTCAGTAATTTCGGATTTGGGATTTCGGATTTCGGATTTCTTTGCGGCTTAGCGGCTTTGCGTGAAAACTAATTTCTGTAATCCCGAATGTTTGTTCACGCAAAGCCGCTAAGGCGCAAAGAAATCCAAATCAAAATGGGGTTGCCGTGCTGGTAGCCCCTTTCGCGTCTTAGTAATCCTCGAAAGCTTCAAGCGAAGTTTCATAATTGCTTCCTTGAGCCCGGCCAAAAGTGAAGCATCCACATCCAGCTGTCCACACAACTAACTTGTGCAGTAATGAAATGAATCCAAGCGAAGCGGTGTTTGCCACTGCGTGTAGCGATAAGATCTTGATATGAAGCCAGCCTTACTCTGCTTTGCAATTCTTTACGTCGCGGCCATTCAGGTGATCGCTCAACCGGCGTGGCAGGCAAATCTCGATTCGAAAGTCCGCTTTTATCAGACGACGGATTTCGGGATCGTGCTCGCGGGTACAGAACGAAGCCTCTTCGCGCTCGATGGTCGAACCGGCGAACGGATCTGGCGTCGCGAAACCGGGAAGATAGACGAGACAGCAGTGACGCCGGTGCCGGATACCGATGTCGTTCTTTTCTCGCGCGATCTCGGTAGCAAGTCGCGTCTTGAAGCGGTTGATATCGCGAGCGGTGCGACGCTCTGGCAGAGCGAGAAAGTAAAAGGCGATGTGCTTCAGTTGGCGGCCGACCCTGTGAACGATCTTGTCGCCGTCGTGCTCGTCAAAAATCCGCGTGGATCCGGCGAGTTGAAACGAAAGCCGATCGTACACGTTCTGCGTCTCTCGAACGGAGACGAACTCTGGAAGAAGGAACTCGACAGCGAGATCGAGATGATGCCTGCGCGATTTGGCGAGAACGGTGAGGTCGCGTTCACGCTCGATAACTATCGAGCACCGCTCCTCCTCGACGGTCGACTATTTCTCTTCTACGAAGGTGCGACGAGTTTCGACGCCCGCACCGGCAGCGAGAAAGAGCGTGAGAAGTTTCGCGTCAACGAAGACGGTCTCGCGTTGACCGAAGCCGACCCGGTCTTCGACGACGCGCGAATTTATATTTCGGGTCGCGGACGAATACGTGCGGTGAATCGTCGCACGGGCAGTGTGGAATGGAAGGCAGACGACCTCGGCAACTGCGCGGAGATGGCGATCATCGGGACGACACTTTTTGTGCGCACCGGCGGTCAGTTCACTCGTGTGCGTGACGGCGAGACGGAATCGCGCGGTCCGTATGGCGTGTCCGCGATCGACACGCGTGATGGCAAGACGATCTGGAGATATAAGGGCGCGGACAAGGGTCTGACGAACTTTGTGTTCGCCGATGAAAACACGATCCTGATCGCGGATAAGGATGATCTGATCTCGATCGATGCGAAGAGTGGAAAACGTCGCGAACGCGTCGAGCACAAGATTGAACGCGCTCAGTTCGTGTTGATCAACGAGAGCGGCCACGCGGTCGTGGGCGGGCGTGATGAGATCGCCTCCTTCAGAATTGCGGATTTGGGATTGCGGATTGCGGATTCTGACGCATCGCGAGCTGCACGTGGGTTCTTGCCATCACAAAATCCGCAATCCGAAATCCGCAATCCGCAATCGGTATGGCGCGTCCGCCATAAGGCACCAGACCGCGGTGCCCTCCGCATAATCGGCGGTATCGCGTTGCGTGCGACCGCACTCTATTTCCGCTATGGTGGCGTCGCGACATCGGCGATCAGTCTCGCTCGCGGCGGTTTGAGTTTGATGAGCGCGGCGAATTCGTTTCGATGGTCGGGTTTGAGATCGCGATTCGGTTCGTTTGATCTGACGACCCTTGCGAGTAACTCGGCCAGGAACTATGTCACGCGACAGATTTATTCCTTTGGTTCTTTTGGTCGAATTCCGAGCGCGGCGAGCCGATTCGGCGATCTGCAGATCATCACTCCGTCCGGAATTCGAGGACGCGTCACGAGTGCGATCGTCGATCGCGCGACTCCGTCCGGGAGCGAGATTCGCGAAAGCGTCTTCGACCGTCTCGATCCGGTGCGACAGATCGAGAAGTTGTCCGATTACTTACTTCGCCGAAAACGACTCGCCGAGCTCCGCGGAAGCCACATGTATTTCTACACCGACTTGCCGAAGCCGCTCGATCGAAAGGGACTGATTGGAGTGAATG
>DATEOJ010000417.1:0-2960 GCA_035274235.1 Pyrinomonadaceae bacterium | reverse complement strand
CCTTGTCGGACTCGGCGGAGCTTTTACCCAGGTCCAGTCTGTCGCTTCCCGATGCCCAGATCTCGTTTCCGTTCGAATCAAACACTCGCATCCCATCGCCAATATCAGCGGAAAAAAATCCGATGCGCTCGGTGTCGAGCCGTGCGATTGTCAGGTTGCGTAGACCCGAGCTCCAAATATCGCGCTCGATTGGGCCGATCTTTACACTCTTTTTCGCGGGCTCAAACGTGACGTGCTTCTTCAGGTTTCCTTGTAGATCAAATATGTACCCGCCGAACTCACCGGCGGCCACGATCTCGGAGCCGACTACCTCAATATCGGCAAAGTTGAAAATGGAAGCCGCGGTCTTCGAATTCATGATTCGCTCGCGCTCTTTTTCGTCAGAGATCTTGGCACCTTCGAGTATCGTCGACAGCCAGCCGGGGTGTTCCAACTTGAACATTTCCGACCGATGGAGAAATTCTCCGCCGACAGTAACTCGTGCTTCCTTTATTGCATCCGGTACTTCGCGAGCGACACCAAAATTTGTCAGCGTCGTGTAGATCGAGTATGCGCCGTAGGCGAGGATGCAGATGATGGCGACGAATATTAGCCCGACGCCGCCAAGGATGTATTTTGTGCTGGATTTCATCTACGTTCTTCGAGCGTAATGCTTGCCCGGCAACACGCGAATTAGGTCTCGAATGTCGAGCGCGACGAGCGCTGAGTTTAGATCACCAAAAGTCAGACCGCTAGTTTCAAGAAGCGCGTCGATGTGTGTAGCTTCGTCCGGCTTTAGAATCGACCACACTCTTTTCTCGGTCGGGCTCAGATCGAGCGGCGTGACTTCCGTCTGCAAGATCGCAGCCGGTTCGTCTATTCTCGGCGGAAGTATTGACGCCGCAATGTCGCTCGGTAGTTCCGAAACGACATCCTGCCATTGCTGTACAAGCTTCGCTCCGGACTTTATCAAATAATTCGTACCGTAGGAATTCGCCGACGTGATGTTTCCCGGAACGGCCATCACTTCGCGGTTCTGCTCCATCGCGAGTCGCGCGGTTATCAGCGAGCCGCTTCGTTCGGATGCTTCGACTATCAGGACCGCTAAGCTAAGTCCGCTTATGATTCGGTTGCGGTACGGGAAGTTGTCCTTGAGCGGCGGCGTACCGAGCGGGAACTGCGAAACGACGGCCCCGCCGGTTTCGAGTATCTCTTTTATCAGCCGCAAGTTTTCTTTTGGATACGCCCCGTCGATACCCGTACCTAGAACGCCGACCGTCTTACCGCCTCCGCGCATCGCACCACGATGTGCCGCGGTATCGATCCCGCGTGCGAGACCTGAGACAACGCAGATACGTCGTGACGCGAGGTCACGCGCAAGCATCTCGCATGCGTTCGCACCGTACGTCGAGCACAGGCGCGAACCGATCACCGCGACACAAGGAAGCTCCAGACATTCTTCCCAAGCGCCGCGGACATATAAAGTGATCGGCGGATCCGCGATCTCGCGCAGCATTGCGGGATAACTGCCGTCATCGAGAAGCAAGATGTCTCCGTCGAGTTTCTTTACGCGATCCAGTTCTATCGCTGCGCGCTCGTGAAGCTCGCGGCTCATGATGCTCTCGATCGTCTCTGGTCTTATCCGAAGCGCTTCGAGCTGCGCACGCCGTGCATGAAAAACATTTTCAGGTGACCCGAACGCTTCGAGCAACTTAGTAGCGACCCGAGGCCCGACACCGGGAGTCATGTTGAGGGCAATCCACTCTTTCATCTCGATTTGGGATTTGGGATTGCGGATTTGGGATTTCGTTTCTGCTTCGATGTCCTGATTGAGCTGACAATGATCGCGAGTATCTGGTTTGCTTCATCAATCAACTCCGCAAGCCTACCGCTTTTGATTAGCTTCGAGTCGACAAGGAGCTCCATCCAATAAATCGACTCATCGGCCTCTTCCTCGACGATGCTCAACTTGGAGATGAAATCCGCGGTCGATTTTGCGCGACAGGCCGACCGGTAGTTTGCCCCAACCGAGGTGCCGGATCTCAACAATTGTTTTCCTATAGTTTGCGCTGAGGTCGAGTGAGGTAAAGCGTCGACGAGTTTGATCACGCGAAGAGCGAAGCGCTTGGTGCGCTCCTTCATTTCTTTTTGGGTCATGGGAGAGTGCCCTCGTTTCTGATTTTGCTAATCCGGGCGATATGACACTGGCACGCCGCCCTTATAAAACTCTTCCTGATTAGCTTATGGAAAGCACTATACAACCGAAATTCGGAAGTGGATATTAATTGTTCTGAATAATTCTAAAGCCGTTCCACCGCACGAAAATCCCAAATCCCAAATCCCAAATCCCAAATCGTTTTGGCGGAGGCGTGTGGGGGTCGAACCCACCCAAGTACGCTCTCGCGCACTCACTGACGGTTTTGAAGACCGCGCCCATCACCGGACAGGATGCGCCTCCGCATATTTTTGCGATCAACGGGTTAAGTCCGCGATCGATCAATTTCAAAATTCGGCGAAGGCGCGTGGTCATCGGCCCACCAAATACCAACTACCCTCCACGAACTACCGTCTGCCGAGTACCGGATACCGATTACCGTCTACGTCCTACCGAATACCAGCTACCTTCTGCTTCTCACGGTTCCGAGTAAGTGCACAGTACACCCGCCACTTTTACCGTTTCGAACTTCTCGGTGCCGAGATTCGCGGTCCAGAGTTTCGTCGGCTTGAATAGACCCATCTTTGGAAAGATCTGGCCGACACCAACCAGGTTATCGATCGGGTTCCCGGCGCGTTTGCATTCGATCGCCGGGTCGCCGGCGAAGAATAGATACTGGGCCTTCGTTAGCGACGGAAAAGACAGCACGTCCTTTACCTGCCAGCCGGTCACGCCGCTGGCGTCTCGGCCGGTGGAAACTTCGAGCCAGAGCATCTTGTTCGCCCGAAGCGCGACCGACGAGATGCCATACACCGGATCCGCATCG
>DATEOJ010000416.1:0-2684 GCA_035274235.1 Pyrinomonadaceae bacterium | reverse complement strand
CTGGGCAAAGGGTTCGAATCCATTCTTTGCCGGCGATCAGTCGTGGTGGCTGGGAGCGATCCCGTTCCTTGTCCTCGCCGTGATCCTGTATATGGTTGGCCGCGAACGCTGGATGCGTGGGCCGCAAGCTCCCGTGGCCGGGGTGCCGGAGGTTAGGGAGAGCGACCTTTAGAGAATTGCGGATGTCGGATTGCGGATTGCGGATTTTGCCGTCGTTCGCGCTTGGGATTCCGTTCAGTGCCGTGTCGGTCGGACTTGAGATGACGGCTCGGTAAGGCCGTGGGGGCATTAGGCGTCATCTGTGCACCTTCCCCGTTAAACACGGTTGGAAGAAAATCCTTCCCATTTCACAAAGGGACACGCTATACTCGCAATGGCGTGTCCTTTCCTCGTTTGAGGCCGGCTCAAACGGAAAATCTTAACAATTCACAGATTCCCCCTTCGGAGCACAATTGATGCGAGCAGCGTTTTCCAGGTTCGGTCTGACCTTCTGTCTTCTTTTTGTCGTTAGTTTAGTTGGTTCATGTTCGGCCACTGCGTCCGGCACGAGTGCGGAAGCTGCCGCCGTTGCCGCGACCGAAGCCGCAGCTGAGCCGGCGAAAACTTACCGCGGTCCGACGATCGAGATCAAACCGAATTCACCGGCGGACACCGTTCGCGCTTTCTACACAGCGCTTCGCGATCGCAAGTTTCGCGATGCGATGTTCTTGACGAACCTGCGTCCGGCAGTAGAAGGACTGACAGATACCGAACTGAAGGAGTTCGAATTGGATTTTGAAGTCATCGCCAAGCACGTCCCGCCTCAGATCGAGATCAACGGCGAGTTCATCACCGGCGATAAAGCGACGGTGACCGCAAAGCTTCCAAACGAAGACCTTGAAAAAGACGAGATCCAGGAGATCAAACTTCGGAAGGAGGGAGACGTCTGGGTGATACTGACGGTCGATGAGTCGGCCGAGGCAAAGGTAAAGCAAGAAGGGAAGAATTACTTTCCGGCGCTCCGCATCGAGACGCATCAGGATGAAGCCAAGGCGATGCTCGACCGCGTAGCGAAGGCACAGATGGCGTACGCCGCTGAGAACCAGGGCAGGTTTGGCGACATGAACGCGCTCATCGGCGCGAATTATCTCCCGGCCGATATCCGATCGAGCGAGTCGACGGGTTACAAGTATTCGGTCACCGTCACGCCCGACAAGAAGAGATACTCGGCAGCCGCGGTTCCGGCGGTTTACGGAAAGACCGGTAAGAAGTCCTACGGTGTCGAATTGGATACCCTCGGACAGCCGCACCTGATCACTCGGGACGACGGCGCGGCGGCGAAAACAAAATGATGGAAGGGTATTGAGATTCGGCGTTTTCTTTTATACGGAACGCAGCTTCCGTAGTAGTCACACCTAAATCTCTCTCCGTTCTTTCACTCGACCACAGGCACTCCGATGTTAAGAGAATTAGCTTCCAAATTCAGCATCACGTGGACCGAACGACGAGCTTCCAAACGAAAGGAATTTCACGTCCCTGTCAAAGTCAGCTTCGCGCCTCTCGACAAGAATCCACTCAACCTAACGGCCCGGCACGATGATTCGTTCCTTTCGGGCGAAACTGTCGATCTCAGTGACACTGGGCTCGCGTTTATCGTTTCGTCTATTCGTATAAAGGAAAAGTATCTCGTCGGACAGGAGCGTGTCCTGAAGGTCGAGCTCGATCTTGCGGGCAAGAAAGTTCACATGCGGATTATGGGCGTACGTTACGAGCGTGTGGGCATTCATTCATCGTCGGAGCGTTACCTTGTAGGCGGAACGATCGTCGAGATGAGCGATGACGACAGGCAGAAATATGAATTCTTCCTAAAGAATGGCAAGAAGCTCCTGAAGGCTTCAACCGTCCCGGCATTCAATATGGGCGTGATCGATTAGATCAATTACAAATAAGTTCGTAAGGGCGGCGAGGCGTTGTGCCTCGCCTTTTGATTTTTTTCGTGGGCCGACAGGCGGTACTGCCCCTCGCACAACAAGCCACGATCCACGCACCACGATCCATGATCCACAACGTCCGCCCAACTTTGTCTTATGCTCCCCATTGGTTTAGTTTGAACGCATGGCTATCGGTATCGGGATCATTGGGACCGGGTTTGCGCGGAAGGTGCAGATCCCGGCGTTTCGATCGTGCGACGATGCGAAGATCGTTTCGATCGCGAGCGGAAGTTTGGAAAACGCAAAGGCGACTGCCGAGGAGTTCGACGTTCCGCATTTCACCGCGGACTGGCGCGAGATGGTTGAGCGCGATGACGTCGACCTGATCTGTATCACGACGCCCCCGACATTCCACCGCGATATGACACTTGCTGCGATCGCGAACGGGAAACACGTTCTATGTGAGAAGCCAATGGCGATGAGCGTCGCCGAAGCCGCGGAGATGACCCGAGCGGCGAACGAAGCCGGTGTGATGGCGCTGATTGATCACGAACTCCGATTCCTGCCGGGGCGCCAACACGCTTACAAGATGATCCGCGACGGAGTGATCGGAAAGATCCGTCACGCGAAGTGCTACTTCCAGGCGCCGCATCGGGGCGATCCGAATGTTCCTTGGAATTGGTGGTCGGACAAAGAACAGGGCGGCGGTGCACTCGGTGCGATCGGTTCGCACATCATCGATTCTTTCAACTGGTTCCTCGACACGAGTATCGA
>DATEOJ010000415.1:0-13855 GCA_035274235.1 Pyrinomonadaceae bacterium | reverse complement strand
GATCGAGGCGTCCCGACGACAGGAGTGTAGCGATAACTAAATGTCGTAATACATCGAAAACTCGAGCGGATGTGGCCGGAGGCGCAGAGGCGTGATCTCCTTCTCTCGCTTGTATGAGATCCATCGTTCGATCATCGAGGTTGTGAAAACATCCCCCTTCAAAAGGAAGTCGTGATCAGCCTCAAGAGCTTTCAAAGCCTCATCGAGTGAACCCGGAAGGCTAGGCACGTTAGCGAGTTCTTCGGGCGGAAGATCGTAGATGTCCTTATCGAGTGGTTCGCCTGGATCAATGCGATTTTGGATACCGTCAAGACCCGCCATAAGAAGTGCGGCAAAGGTGATATACGGATTGCAGCTTGGATCCGGCGGACGAAACTCGAGACGTTTCGCTTTCGGCGATTGCGAGAACATAGGGATGCGGACAGCTGCCGAACGATTGCGTGCGGAGTACGCGAGATTGACCGGCGCCTCAAATCCGGGGACGAGCCGTTTGTAGCTATTCGTTGTCGGAGCTGCAAACGCGACCAATGCCGGTGCGTGCTTGAGGAGACCCCCGATATAAAACTTCGCCATCTCGGAAAGCCCCGCATACTGGTCACCGGCAAACAGCGGATTGCCGTCTTTCCAGAGTGACTGGTGACAGTGCATGCCAGAACCATTATCTCCGTATAGAGGCTTTGGCATAAAGGTCGCCGTCTTGCCGAATGCCACAGCCGTGTTCTTCACGATGTTCTTAAAGAGCATTACATTGTCGGCAGTGTGAAGAAGGTTCGAGAATCGAAAATCGATCTCGCACTGACCAGCCGTCGCGACTTCGTGGTGATGACACTCGACATCGATCCCTACTTCTGCAAGCGTTAGCGAGATCATGTTCCGGATGTCGATCAATGTGTCGAGCGGTGCGACGGGGACGTAACCTTCTTTCGGTCGGATGTGAAATCCTGTATTCATCATCCCGTCTCCAGTTCGCCCGCTGTTCCAGTGTCCCTCCTCGCTGTTCACCGAAAAGCCGGCAGACTGCTGATCGTTGTGAAAGTTAACGTCGTCAAAAATGAAGAACTCCGCTTCGGGTCCGACGAAAATCGTGTCCGCCACGCCGGTAAACTTGAGGTAGCTTTCCGCCCTGACCGCTACCGAACGTGGATCGAGGCCATAACCTTCTTTCGTTATCGGGTCGACGACATTCGCGATCAGGCACATAGTAACTTCGTCCGTGAATGGATCCAGCCAAACCCGCGACGCGTCCGGGATAAGCAGCATGTCCGATTCATTGATAGCTGCCCAACCACGCAGGCTGGAAGCGTCGAATCCGAATCCCTCTTCAAATGAATCCTCTGTTAGCTGACCTATTGGATAGGTTAAGTGGTGCCACGACCCGGGGAGGTCGGTAAACCGGACGGACACAAACTTTGCGCCATTCTCGGCGGCAAATGCCAATACATTCTTTGCGTTCATTTATGCTCCTGAAATATTGATGTAAATATGACTGAGAATGAAATTGCGCTCTAACAATCAGAACCGTGGTTCAACGACGAACCACGGCCCACGATTGACCCTGAAAGCAGCGACCAACTTCGCTCATGTGTCTCCGGAAGTGCAACCGTTGTGCCGTTCACGGCCGCACGCTATTCATTGAACAAAATGAAAACGAGAAAGCCGCTATCCAACAAATCTGTCGGTAGCGGCCTTCGAACTCAACAATAATGTCGGATTACGGCCCCGGATTTAGAAGTTCCGATCGGTTTTGTGAGGCGAAGCCTACGGTCCGGCCTTTCGGATTAAGAATATTCACGCTCTTCAATCCGTTGCTATTTGCGAACTCAAGGGCCTGTGCGAGCACCTCTTTCTTCTTTTCGTCAGATAGCGAGTCCCACGACGGCAGAGTTATCGCGTAGAGGTTTTCCTTTGTTGCCCGTCCGGTTCGGAGATATTCCTTTAACGCAGACTTAGCAAAACTAACGTCTGCCGCGGTCTCAGCACTCGAGGCCTCCGGTCCGGATTGGTCAGCCCAGAAGTAGAGACCTGCGCTCGAGCCCGCGACCAAGATTGTTAGCAGAAGCAGCCATTTGTTCACCTGGAACAAACCCGACTTCCGACTGCTTGAGTTGTCCTTGAATACTTTCGAGGGCTTCGCCGCAACCGGCTGAACTGGTTCGGTCGGATTATCGTCGGCGTCTTCCTCCGGCAAACTCTTAAGAAGATCGACCAGCTGCAGAGTCTTCCCTGCCGCATCGGAGATCACCTGGTCGTATTCAAATCCGTATTTCTCCTCGATCCGCTCGATCGACGACCGCTCCCGCTCCAAACGAATGAGATCGACAAATCGGTTCCCGATCCTGACATTGCAGTCTATCGCCGCACCGACGATCTCGGGCGTGAAGAACATCTCGCCTGTCGCTTCTTTGAACTGATGGAGCTTGTCGAAGAAGTCGCTGTTGATGAGATTCTCAAAGCTTTCGTTTTTCTCGATTTCGGAGACACACTCTTCGAAGCCGGCGACAACGGTTCGGGTTCTCAGCGTCGAATCTTCGGTTGAATAAAGCGCCACGCTAGCCCAGTTGGCGTAGAGGGTCTTTATATGACCGACCATATCGACGCGGCTGAACAATAAACGACGCTTCGAGTCGTCAATCTCACGCGTAAACAAACGCGTCATCACGAGGTCAAACTTCGATCGCCCCACCTCGGTGTACGCTGAGTTTCGGTAAAACCGCCCGAGAGCCATCAAGGCCTGTGAGCTAAGTACGGGCCGGGAGTTTTCGCAGAAGCGGCGCAGGTTGGCCGGCGAGATCTTTTTGTCACGCTCCGAGAGAGCTGTCATCCATCCCTCGGTTTCACGCATTAACCTAAACTCGGCTTCGGCGTACTCCGCCGATGTCGGATCAGCGTGAACCTGAATAAACTGATGAAGCGCCTTCTTCGCCTGGAGGTCGTCGAAGACCGCCGGGACAACCTTCAGGTACTCGCGCTCGATACCTGAAAGGACATGCTCGACCATCTGCAAGCTCGAGACTTCGTCGATCGCACGCTTGCGGTAGAAATCTGCCTCGGTCTGCGAAGGCTCATCCTCCGCAAGTTCGGACCCGTTGCCGTTACCGTTCGAATGTCCATTCGAGGTAACTGGCGAAGCTCCCGTCAAAGCCGCGAAATCGATCACGGTCTCTTCAAGCAAGTTTTCGTCCCTGAGTTCTTCTATCAGGTCTTGAAAGACGTCCATTTTATTATTACCGGATTCCTGGCCGAGCGCGTTTGGCCGTTACCGTGTTACTCGGGAGCACCTGCAGGCAGGACCTGAACGATCCGTCCTTCTTGATTAAGTTCGTACTTGTAGACAACATCGCCGGTCGCATCACGGGTCGCACTGACAAAGTACTCAGTTTTCAGATCAGCATCAGTCGGGACGCTCGGACTCATTTCAAACACGTACTTACCGCGGACGAGTTTGTCTCCGACGACCGTTCCCACGGCGCCACCAAGTGCACGGTTGATCTCGTCTAGCCGAGCGTATCTATTGTTTTGTGTGTAGAACGTGAGTTGCGTGGAGTTGATCGCTCGTAATGTACCAAACGCCGAGCCGTTTTCCGCCGCCCACATTCCCTTCTGATATGCAGGGACGGCCATCGCAGCGATTATGCCAATGATCACGCAGACCAACAAAACTTCGATCAGCGAAAAACCGGATTCTAACTTGTTGCCCTTCATAAGACCTCGGTCAAACTGACACTTTTTGAGACCACTTTTTGACAGATTCTGATCGACCCCGAGTCGATGAATTATCTAGATTCCTTGTATTTACTGGCTTTTGGGTCAACCTCCAGATGGAGCCTGGTTCCCTTGGGAAACCGAATTGCAATGCTTATGCCAGCACGGATTTGCGCTTGAATCGTCGAAAAAAGGGGGTGTTGTCTGACCTATTGTTTTTTGTTAGATTTAAGCCTTTCGAGTTTTATCGCCGGTTTTGAGATCTTGTACCGCGGGAGTATGGCAAATTGAGCTCAGTAATAGAACGCACCGTAGAAACGTACGGGATCGATAATTGGGGAGCCGATTATTTCGGAGTAAATCGCAAGGGAAACCTCATTGTTTATTCCCCGGACAATTCCAACCTAACCGCCGACGTCAAAGAGATCATTGACGATTTGGCCAAACGAGGCGTTCATACGCCGGTCCTGCTTCGTTTTCCCCAACTTCTCTTCGGCCAGATCCGCAAACTTCAGACAGCATTTAAGAAGTCGATTCGCGAGTTTGAGTACGACGGCGAGCACATGTGCGTCTATCCGATGAAGGTCAACCAGAATCGAGCCGTCATCGAGGAGTATCTAAAAGAAGGATCTCGCTACAACTTCGGTCTTGAAGCGGGTTCCAAGGCCGAGCTCTATGCGGCCCTTGCCCTCGAACAGCCGAAAGACAGCCTGCTGGTTTTGAACGGTTTCAAGGATCGCGACTTCGTAAAACTAGCCTTCGCGGGTGCCGGTGCCGGTAAGAACGTGGTGATCGTGATCGAGAAGATGTCAGAGCTCGAGCACACGCTCAGGATCGCGCAAGAAGAGGCGGCCGAGAATCCCAACGCGCCTCTGCCGATGGTCGGCGTTCGAGTAAAGCTTTACTCAAAAGGAACCGGCAAGTGGGAAAAATCCGGCGGCGAGGCCGCTAAGTTCGGACTTACCACGACCGAGATCCTCGAGGTCATCCGGCAGCTGCAGGAAGCGGGTCGAACCGACATGCTCAAGCTGCTTCATTTCCACATCGGCTCGCAGTTAACAGACATCAAGCGAATAAAGAACGCGATGAAGGAGGCGGCCCGCACATACGCGAAGATCCGCCAGATGGGAATCGGGATCGAATATTTAGACGTCGGGGGCGGCATGGCCGTCGATTACGACGGTTCCCGAACTTCCTTTGAATCCTCGGCAAACTACAACGCCCGGGAGTTCGCAAATGACGTCATCTACGCGATCAAGACGGTTTGCGATGACGAGAATGTGCCGCACCCGACGATCATCCAGGAGTCAGGTCGGTATCTTTCCGCATACCACGCGATACTCGTGACGAACGTTCAGGACGAGATCGAGACCGTTGTCGAGGACCTTACACCGATGGCGGTCGGCAAAGACGACGCGCCGGTCGTTCGCGAGTTACACGATCTCCGAGAAACCATCAATGCGAAGAACTATCGGGAGTACTACCACGACGCCTTGGAGCATCGCGAGGAACTCTTCACGATGTTCGATTTGGGCTTGATAGATCTCGAAGCCAAAGGTAAGGGTGAGGTTTTGTTTTGGGATGTCTGTGAGAAGGCCGACCAGTTCGCTCAGCAAAAGAAATACGTCTCGGAGGAGTTCGACGACCTCCGTCGCCTACTCTGCGCTAAGTACCTTGCGAACTTCTCCGTCTTCCGCTCGATGCCGGATAATTGGGCTCTCGAACAGTTATTTCCAATTATTCCAATACATAAACTCAACAAAAAGCCGACGGAATATGCTACGCTATGTGACATAACCTGCGACTCCGACGGCATTGTGGACAAGTTCGTGGACCTCCACGACATAAAACCGGTGCTGGAGCTTCACAAGCTGGTAAAGGGCGAACCTTATTATCTGGCGATGATGCTTGTCGGAGCGTACCAGGAAGTTATGGGTAACAACCATAACCTCTTCGGGGTCCCGCACGAGGCTCATATTTTTATCGGCGAGGACGGGCACATCATCAAGAAAGTGATCTACGGAGCAACACTCGCCGAGACCCTGACCAGCGTAAGATTTGACGCCGACCAGCTTCACGACCAGTTTCGCCGAGCCGTCATGAAAAGAATTAAGGACGGAGCACTCTCGACCAAGGAAGGTAACCAGCTGATCGAGTTCTACGAAAACCAAGCCGATAGCTATACGTATTTAACGCCGAATGGCGAATAAGGAAACTAACGTTTCTAGCTTTTATATTTTAGGAAATTATTTGTTGGAGAATCATGATGGCCGCACAAAAGAAAACCAAAGCTTCGAAATTTTTGACAGTCCCGACCCGACCGGTCCCGATAGACCGTGATCGTTCGGTCGCTGGTCTGTTGGAAAAGATGGAGGGAGCCGGTTTCGGTGCAAAACAACTCGCCGAGGCACATCGCATTTGGCTCGACATGCTCGATGACAACTCGACGATCTATCTTTGCGGATCAGGTAACCTGATCACTTCCGGAATGCGACGACTGCTCGCATACGTAATTAAGAATCGCTTTGTCGACGTTATCGTCATGTCGGGAACCGTTCTGTTCCACGATATTCACGAGACCCTTGGGCGAAATCATTACCAGGCTCATCCGAGCATGTCTGACGATGAGTTGGAATCCTCTGACGTCGCGCGCGTCGGCGACTTACTTGCGAATCGCGACGAGTATCGCGAAGCTGACGAGTGGATCGGAAGCGTTATCAATCAGCTCGACACCAGCCGCGCATATGCCGTCCGCGAGTTCCTCCTGCTGCTAGGACGTGAACTGGCGGAGATCGCTCACGAGGATGGAATCATCACGTCGTCGTTCAAGGCCCGCATACCGGTCTTCTGTCCGGATCTGCTTGGTTCAGAACTTTCAGTCGGGATCGCTCGAGCTCGGTTTGAGAAGAAGTCTCAGTTCACGTTCGACACGACTTCGGACACGATGGAGATGATGACGATCGCGCAGAAGACTCGTAACTCTGGTGTCATCACGCTTGGAAGCACCTGCAGCCAGAATATGCTGCACATGGCGGAGATCTCGTCATACATGCTTCGCAATGCCGTTCGCGGACACAAGTACGCGGTTTCGATGACGACTGACTCGGTCCCGCTCGACATACGAACTCCGTCGTACGCCGGCAATCACACGGCAGCTTTTGGCAAACTCCTTCGAGGTGCAACGACTGCCTATGTGCCGGCCGATCCTTCGATCGCGCTTCCGATGATCATCACGGCGCTGTCGCAAACAGCCGCGAAGTTTATGAAGGGTCGCAAGCGCCCGAACTTCAGCTTCGCCGGGAAGGACATGACGATCGACGTCCCATAACGATTTTGGATTCCAGATTTTAGATTTTGGATTGTTCTCAGTTACCAAGTCTTTTGAACATTCCAGCAATCCAAGATCCGCAATCCAAAATCCAAAATCCAGATGTCAGAATCAGCCTCACTACCAATGAACTTCGGCGGGATCGAAGACGAGCAATACACGTCGTTTGATTCCGCCCGCATTCTCGTGCTTCCCGTCTCATACGAAGGAACAGTTTCTTACGGTACCGGAACCGGTGATGGTGCGATGGCGATAGTCGACGCTTCCCGCAACATGGAGTTGTACGAGGAAGAGACCAGCTCGGAGGTTTACAAACTCGGCATTCACACGCTCGACGAATTCACCTCGCGGGAGACGCCCGAAGAGATGATGGATTCGCTGTATCGATACACGAAGGAACTCCTCGACTCGGATAAGTTTCTTTGCATGCTCGGCGGTGAACATTCCGTCTCGGCCCCTATCATCAAGGCCCACGCCGAAAAGTTTCATGACCTGAGTGTTCTTCAGATCGATGCACACGCGGATCTGCGCGACGAGTATGACGGCACTCCGCACTCGCACGCCTCGATCATGGCGCGCGTCGTGAAAGACCTGCGGATCCCTTCGGTCCAGGTTGGTATCAGATCGATCTCCTCAGACGAAGCTCGTTCGCTCAGCACCGGGCTGCCAACAAAGATCTTTTGGGCAAAGGATATCGTCGGCAAGACGGGGTGGATCGAAGACGCGGTCAATTCCCTCACCGACAACGTTTATCTGACGATCGATATCGACGGTCTCGACCCGAGCCTCGTCCCGACAACCGGAACGCCCGAGCCGGGCGGCCTTGGCTGGTACGAGACTCTCGCCTTGATCCGGACCCTCGCAAAGAAACGTCGTGTGGTCGGGATGGATCTCGTGGAGTTTTCGAAGACGGATAACTCTGACGCACCCGCGTTTCTCTGCTCAAAGCTTGTCTACAAGTCGCTGGCGTACGTCTTTAACGAGTTCGCTCCTAAGATCGCCGTCGCGTGATGGACATCTTTCCTGAACCAATTCCAACGGGCAATCGTATCTCTACTCGATCATTTGCAAGCCTTTTTGCATAAGCTAAAATCAGATAATTCGCTATATCGGAGATGTACTAATGCTTAGGTCGATTTCGTTTTTAATTGTTTTGGCTGTCGTCACAGCTCTTACCGGCGGATGTCGGACCGGACTTTTTGGACGCGAGGAGATACCGGCTACTGAACCAGCAGCTCCACCGGCACCGCTCGTCGTCGATGGAGTGAGGACGTCTTACGCCGATGTTGTTGAAAAGACTTCGCCCGCCGTTGTACGGATCGAGGCCGAGTCGAAGTCGAGTCGTGCGAACCAACAACAACAGCAGCCGCAGGTGAATCCGTTTGGTGATGACGATCTATTCCGTATGCCGCAGCAGCGACCTCAACAACCGCGGATCGAACGCGGACTTGGTTCGGGCGTCATCGTCAGTGCGGACGGAACCATTCTCACGAACGCTCACGTCATTGAAGGAGCCGAAAAGATCACCGTCCTTCTCAACAACAACAAAACGTTCGAGGCAAAACTAGTCGGAGCCGATAAACCGAGCGATCTTGCTGTACTCAAGATCGAGGCGCAGAACATGCCGTTCCTTACGCTCGGAAACTCCGATACCGTCCGCATCGGCGACATCGTTCTTGCGATCGGCAATCCGCTCGGGATCGGTCAAACGGTCACCGCAGGAATCATCTCTGCAAAGGGTCGTCGCACCGGACTCAGCGACGGAAGTTTCGAAGACTTCCTGCAAACCGATGCTCCCATCAACCGCGGAAACTCGGGCGGAGCTCTCGTGAATCTTTCAGGCGAACTGATAGGTATCAACTCTCAGATCCTCGCCGGTGGACCGTCGGGTGGAAACATCGGTATCGGTTTTTCGATCCCGTCGAACATGGCGAAGTCGGTGATGGAGCAACTTCTCAGGGACGGCCGCGTCCGACGCGGTATGCTCGGCATCGGTATCCAGAACATTGACGAAGACACGGCCCAGGCTCTTGGTCTGAAGGATACTTCGGGCGTTCTTGTTAGCGATGTGAAGAAAGGAAGTGCGGCCGAGAAGGCCGGCTTCAAGCGTACCGACGTTATCACCGCTATCAACGGCGAGAAGATCGAGGATAGCAACGTGCTTCGCAACAAGGTCGCGGGAACGCTGCCCGGAACGGAGCTCAAGGTCACGGTGCTGCGCGAAGGAAGTCCGGTTGAACTGTCAGCCGTGCTCGATGAGTTTGAGCAGCCCGGTGCGAAGAACGGTGAAGATTCCGGTGACTCGGATGGTAACCCCAGCAATCAATCCGATACGGGCAAACTCGGTCTTACGCTTCAGCCCCTGACTCCACAGATCGCGAAGCAGTTTGGGATCGAAGGAACGGAGGGCATGATCGTTACCGGCATCGATCCGAGTGGTGCTGCCTCCGAAGCGGGTATCAATCGTGGCGATGTGATCGTTGAGATCAATCGCAGGACGGTGACGTCAATGGCCGATGTGCAGTCGGCCCTCGAAACCGCCGCCGGCAAGCCCGTGCTCCTCCTGATCTCGCGCCGCGGTCAAACGATCTACCTCACGGTTAAGCCGTAGGTCGCACCTGGAGTTGTAGTAGTGAAGCGGTAAGGATCGAATCCTTACCGCTTTTACTTTGGCTGCCGCCGCTCCGAAACGCGGCCTACGTTAATTTGTTTGATCATCTACGCGAATCATTGGGCCCCGTGGTTGCCGACGCTGCAAAATATCGGTCACTCACGATCGCGGGAAATACCACTAGCAGACCCGCTCCAGCCAGGACGGATACGAAGTACCCGAAGAACAGTGTGCTCGTCGAGTCGAACGAATCGGTTAAGTAAAGCACGGTCCCCACTGCCATTCCAACCAACCAAAGATACCCATAGACTTTTGCAACGAACATGATCTCTATACCTCCTCCTTAAGTTTCGATTACCTCACTCAACCTTCAACTCCCCGCGTTCTACCTGAGACCGCCCACAACGCCAGGGCGTAAACCAGTCCTAAAGCGATCATGCTGGAGACGACAAGCGCCGAGGAATCAAAACTGCCGGTGAACAATGCGACGATGACCGCGAATGCCAGTAAGAACCACGCTGCTCCATAAAATAGTTTCATTATTATTGCTCCTTAATTATTCGATTTAGTTCAACGACCTATCTCGTCGTTAAGTTAAATTTACTAGGCGCGAGCTTTCCTCGATAGAGCATTAACGCGCGAAGTAGGCGGGTGTTTTCACCCGTCCATGCAGATTAAAGTGGAGACGTATTATCACCTTCGATATTGGGGTGTTTCCACGCTAACCCCGCGCCAGTACGGAGCGATAATCTATAGGTGACTTATGAAGAAGTTTGATAGTGGGCAGGAACGAGCGCCGGTTAGGAATGAGCTCAATAAGGAAGATGATCGGAAGACCGACCTGAGGCGCGAGGAAAAGATCGACAGTATTCTCGAGGATTCGTTTCCCGCGAGCGACCCGCCCAGCTGGACACTCGGGATCGAACCGCCGTAAATGCACAGGCGGTCGTGGCATAGCGGTGAGAACGAAAGCCGCGGTCGATACCGTATATCAACCCGCGGCCGCGTCGGACGTGCACTCTTAAAATTAGTCGCACTCACTGGGACTGGGTCTTCGTCTGCGGTTTTCCAATACGCTGCGTCCAGTCGACGAGATTCTGCAAAAGCTGGCTCACAAATCCGCGCGTCGTCTCGTCAGTCAGATTTCCTTCCGAATCGAATTTCTCACTTGCGTTCCCGATCATTACTTCCGGTTGATTAACCGGAAACATGTTTAGGAAGACCATCATTTGTCGCAGATGATATTGCGCCCTCGCGGTCGCGATGCCGCCGATCGATGCGCCCATTATCGCAGCGGGTTTGCCGTTGAACGCGTTGTCGCCGTATGGACGCGAAGCCCAGTCGATCGCATTTTTCAGAACTCCGGGAATCGAGTAGTTGTACTCAGGCGTAACGAATAGGATCGCGTCGGCCTCCCGTATCTTTCGTTTGAACTCCGCGACCTTTTCCGGTGGGTTTCGTTCGTCATCCTGGTTGAAGCCTGGAATACCATCAAGCTCGAAGATCTCGAGCGTCGCGCCGTCCGGTACAAGCTCCGCTGCCGCTCGAAGCGTGCCGCGATTGTATGATCCTTGCCGAAGGCTTCCGGCGATTCCAAGTATTCGAATAGTTTCGTTCATCGTGATCGTCTCCCTGTTTCTAACAACTATAAATATTCTTACTTATTGCTGATGGTATCATTCGCCGGAACTATCGAGCCATTATCTTCTAGATCGCGGCTGCCATGGGAAATGCGACACCGGGAACCGGCGCCTTCCCTCTTACATTGGTGGTTAGGTTGCTGGTGTCGGTTTTGTTTTTCGCCGGCACGTGTCGTGAATAGTGCTTGTCCATCTGCCACGGCAACACCGCGACGATGCCTGCAAAAAACAGCGTCGAGAACGCGAAACCAAAAACTGTTAAAACAAGTTCGGTGGAACCAACGATCCCAAGCAGAGCGCCAGCTGCCGCGATCAATAATAACCAAGCGAATGCATAAATCTTAACTAACATCTTCCTTCCTCCCATGTAATTGAATAGACATCAACCAACTAGCTATTCCGTTTCGTTCCGCGGCTCCGCTCCGGTCTTTCGGCGTGAGTACAACGCCATCCAAACCGGAAATCCGATAAACAGCAGCGTTCCTAAAGCAACTACGATCAGTGCGCTGGGTTCCATAATCATCCTCCTTATGCTCGACGATCTTTCGTCTGGTATCAGGTTAGGAAAATGGCAGCACTCAGAAAACCGTATTTACACCTGACCTGAGCGGGTATTTCTACGGGGCTCATCTCATGGCGGTATATCCTGCAATTGATTCCACCCGGTCCTAATAATCGCGCGTGAAAACACCTGAACGGATCGGGTGAAGTCACGCTGTCGACGCCCTCCTCCACTTTCTAAACTAGATACATCGAGGGGGCTAGTCGGCCGTTCCTATCAAGAATGGAGGTGAGGGTATGAATGCGCGAACGAAGGTAATGGTCGGATACGACGGGTCAGCCCATGCGGAATCCGCGATCGATCATCTCGGCTCGGCGGGTGTGACGCGGGATGCGGAAGTACTGATCGCCTGGGTGGTAAAACCGCAATGGATGATCCCGGCGGTTTCGGAGCTCGATCTGTTGTCACTCGCATCTCAAAGAGCCGAAGCGACATTGGCGCGAGGCTCGATGCACAGGCAGAAGGTGATCCAACACGCGGCGAATCTAGTGGCGAGGGCGGCCGAACGGGTCGGCTCGCGATTTCCGTCATGGACGGTGTCGACGGAACTATTGCATGGTGATCCGGCCGAGGAGTTGTTGGGCCTCGCCGACGAATGGAGACCCGACCTGGTCGTCGTGGGGTCTCAGGGACGTTCAGCGATCGGAAGGTTTTTTCTCGGGAGCGTTTCGAAAAGGATCGCAGGAGAGGCGAAGTCTTCGGTGAGGGTTGTGCGGAGTCAAATAAATCGGAGCCTCGATGAGGCGCCGAAACTCGTTGCCGGAGCACGGAGCCTGGACGACGCTGAACGCGTTATCAATACGATCGGTAGACGCGTCTGGCCGGGTGGTACGAAGCTGCGTCTCGTGGCTGTCGATGACGGTGTAGTTCCTGGACGAGTCTCAGCGATGTATCCGTACGCAGTCGAGATATTTACACAAGCCACCGAGCCGCTCGCCGCACTCGGGATTCAGGTTTCGGTCGAGGTAACAAGCGGCGAGCCTGAAACTATTCTCCTCCAGGCGGCGGACAGTTTGGAAACCGATTCAATCTTCATAACCGCGAACTCCGCTGTCACAAGATCGGGCCGCCTCGACGAAACCGCGCAGGCGTTGGTAACCAACGCGACAACAACGGTCGAGATCGTGCGCTGGAACTAGCGACGACGTTTGATTAATGCAGAAGAGGATTTCTATGGCACCAGTTAGTGAAGCTTACTTGCCCGGTGTAGGGCGCAAATTTCAGATTGAGACGCTGCGTGGCGATCAACTCGTGATCGTTATTCACGACGACGGCGACCGCGAGCTTTATCACTTTACGCGGAAGGATCGAGAACGCCCTGCGTCAGTTCTAACACTGACCGACGGCGAGGCGCGACAGATCGCCGGAATCGTTGGTGGGCTCACATATGTGCCCAAAGCGTTGCCGACGACCGAAGTGGTTTTGGAAGACCTCGTGCTCGACTGGTTCACGATCGAGCCGGGCTCCGCGTGCATAGGCAAGACAATTCGTGATCTGCAACCGCGGACCCACACAGGTGCGTCGATCGTCTCGCTTATCGAGCCGGACCGCGTGAAGCGTACAAATCCGGAAGCGGATACGGTTTTGAATGAAGGAGCAACCTTGATACTCGCCGGCGACAGGCAAACTATCGCCGCCCTGAAGAGGTTGTTAGTCGATGGAAAGGAATAGCCGATGGATCATATAGTCTTGCAGATCGGCCTGGCCTTGGGCCTCATCGCCCTGGCCGTCGTCATCGCTCAAAAACTAAATTTGTCGAACGTCCCGTTCCTGATCTTGTTCGGAATGGCGGTTGGTCCGCACGCGCCTCAGTTCGGAGTCTTCGATTTTCGCTTCATCGAGACTGGGCCGCTGATCACGTACATGGGACGTATCGGTGTCCTGTTCCTGCTGTTCTATCTCGGGCTTGAATCAAACGTGTCGCGTTTGATAAAGGCCGGACGTTCGATCCTTGCTGGCGGCTCGATATACATCGGGATGAATTTCAGCATCGGATTGCTGTTCGGATATTT
>DATEOJ010000414.1:0-4628 GCA_035274235.1 Pyrinomonadaceae bacterium | reverse complement strand
TTTGAATTGACCGCGTTCTCGACGATGTTCTTCGTCCGGTACATCGGCGCCCCGCCGACCATCGGGTTGTCGTCCGACATCATCTGAGCTGACGCGCTGACCGACATACCAATCACAAACACAAAAAGACCTAGAATAAATTTCATAACTCCTCCACTTATTTTTTAAGGAACGTATTGTTCCCTTGCGATTGGTTTTCGCTTAGGGGAGGAACTTGGATTCAGTCGAGCTTTTTTACCACTGACATTTTTTCCCGGATAAGGTCGTAATCGAAACCGAGTCGGAGGAGGTAGTCGAGAAATTTCTTGGTGTCTTCACGAGTTTCAGGGCGACCCTTTATGCGGAGCCGCTTTTCGATCGCAGTGTCGATGAGATCGGACTCCGGGATCTTCTCGAACGCTGCTTCGATCGCGTTGTCGAGTGTCTCGCGGTCAAGCTTTTTCCTCGAGAGCTTTTGTTGAAGACTCCGTTTTCCTTGCGGGCGTTGGCGGAGTTTCGATACCGCCAGGTCAGCCGCGAACCGTTCGTCATCGAGATAGCCATACTCGAGAAGCTTTGCGAGGACGGTCTCCACGATCGCGTCGTTGGTCCATGTCTTTTCAAGTAAACGTTCGCGGAGTTCGCCGACCGAGCGAGGCTTTGCAGCAAGAAGCTTTACGGCGCGGTTCATCGTCCGCTCTCTGGCCTTCTCGACATCATTGATGATGCGTTCTTTCTGATCGTTTAGCTCGACGCGTTTCCGCCACATAAAATTTCTTTCGATGCGTTCTTTGCGAGCGTTGCGTGACGCCCGTTCTCGTGGACGTGGTAAGAAACTTTCACGCAGAGCTCGCAAAGCACGCAGAGAAAGAGTAACTATCAATTTCGCAATTGGAAACTCTAGAATAGGACAGTGGACGGAATTCTCGTTATCGATAAGCCTGAGGGCCTGACTTCGCACGACGTTGTTTCGCGCGTTAGGAGGATCCTCAGGACGCGACGCGTCGGTCACACCGGAACACTCGACCCATTTGCGACGGGTGTTCTGGTCGTTCTCGTCGGAAAGGCGACGCGGCTTGCTCAGTTCATCGACAAGGACATTAAGGAATACGAGGCGACGGTTCAATTCGGTTGGGAGACGGACACGGGCGATATAACGGGGACCCCTTCGAATGCGGAACGCGGAATGCGGAATGCGGAATTTGTGGAGCAAGCACTCGCCGCTACGGATTGGAATGCGGTTCTTTCAAAATTTCGGGGTGACATCCTGCAAACGCCACCGATGTACTCCGCAAAAAAGATCGAGGGGAAAAAACTATATGAGCTGGCCCGAGAAGGCGTGACCATTGAGCGTAAGCCGGTACGAGTAACTATCCACGAACTCGACCTCTCACCTGAAGAATTCCGCATTCCGCGTTCCGCATTCCGCATTCGGGTCTCCTGTTCCGCCGGAACCTACATCCGAACCCTCGCCGAAGATATCGGACGCGAGATCGATGTTGGTGCGCACCTCACGGAACTTCGACGAACACACGCCGGCCGATTCTCGATCGACGACGCGATAACACTTGATCGACTGAGTGAACTCGACGATCCATCAACCGAGCTTAGACCGCTCGCGGAGGCCGTTGAGCATTTGACGCCGATCGCGCTGGCTCCGGATCGTGTCGCGAAAGCGAAGGAGGGCCTTTCGACCCGTATCGCTGAAGACGGCTTAGCCGATAGATCTTTCGTGCGGATACTCAATGAGACATCCGAGCTCATCGCTATTGGCATCTACAACAGCGAAGAGAAAAGCGTGAAACCAAAAATCGTTCTGGTATAAAATCTCGATATGAAAAAGCGCAACCTCGCAATGGCATTCGGCGGAGCGATTGGCGCCGCGGTTGCAGTAAAGATGCTAACGCGTGCGAAGAGCGTCGAGTGGAATGACGTCGCCGAGCTTGTACCGCATGCTGAAAACTCACACTTCGTCCAAGTCGACGGAGCCCGTGTTCACTATCAGGAATTCGGCGAACATTCGAACCCGACACTGATTCTCATTCACGGCTACACCGCGTCGCTCTACGTTTGGAAGACAGTCGCACCCATGCTGGCTGACGAAGGTTTCCGCGTCGTCGCACTCGATCTGCTCGGATTTGGTTACTCGGAAAAGCCGTCGTGGTTTGATTACTCGATCACGTCGCAAGCGCGTGTTGTCGCGCGGTTCATGAATCTCCTCGGTATCGGTCGTGCGACGATCGCCGGCAGCTCATACGGCGGTGCGGTCGCCGCGACGCTTGCGCTGGATTATGCGGAGCGTGTCGAAAAGCTAGTTCTCATAGACGCCGTCGCAAACGACGCTCTCAAAAATCACCCGGTCCTTAAACTCGCCGCGCTGCCCGGTCTGGGCGAAGCACTCGCACCGTTTCTCATTGACTCGCGTCTTTATCAACGTCATCGCATGCGCGGAACCCTTGCGCCGACGAACCACGATCTGATCACCGACGAACGCGTCGACGGAATTCTCCGACCGCTAACCGCTGCCGATGCGCATCACTCATTGCTTGCGACATCGCGCAACTGGCACGCTGCCCGGATCGAGCAGGACGCGCATCTGATCAATCAACCGACACTCATCATCTGGGGCGAGGACGATCGAGTTATCCCGGTCGACGACGGTCATAGGCTTCATGCGTCGATCCTGAATTCGCGACTTGTCGTGTTCAGACATTGCGGACACGTTCCGCAGGAAGAGAAGAGCGAATTGTTTACAGACGTCGTCAGCGAGTTCTGCCACGACCGGAAGGGGCGAATACATGGTCGGAATGACGTGGAGGCCGAGACGGTCGAACCTTAATTCTGAAAAATCCGCGATCATCCAAAATCCAAAATCAAAAGTACCGGTAGTGCCCCGTGATCTTCCAATCAAAGAGGCGATCCTCCGCGTTAACTCCCGCACCAATGTTGTGAATGACGAGATACCGCCCCGTCCGCGTGCTCTTTAGGTTCGAAACCAGTCCGATATGCGTCATCCCGCGACCGTTGATGTCCCATGAGACGACATCACCCGGCCGATAGTCGTCCGCGCTCCTCGAAACCGGGACCGATTTTCCTTTTCGAGTAAAGAACGTTTGAAGGTTTGGAACCCGGCGATGGTCGATGTTTGTATCGGTTTTCGTCAACCCCCACTTGTTTGGATAAGCCGAAAAGTTTGACCGCATATCTTCATGGACTTCCTTCTGCAGATCGATGCCCGCCGATCGGAAGCCGCGGATCACGACATCCGTACAAGCACCGGTGTTCGACGGGACATCGCCATTCGGATACGGGATTACGAAATAGTCCTGGGTGTATTCCCGCGTTGTTGTCGTCTGGGTGATCGCACCTTCGAGGAGTCGGCGAGTTTCCGGCGACTTGACCTCGGTGACTGGAGGACTCTCGATCCGCGGTGGTTCGGGTTGGTTTACCTCCGGGCAGGCCGTCAGGGTGAGCGTCAGGAGTGTTATGGCAAGAATGTGTTTCATCGGAAGCCTCGCGCGACAGTTAGACGACAAGCTCCACGCGTATGTTCCCGTAAGTTGGATTTTGCGCACGACCGCGTCGATAATCGGTTCGTGCACGATCTAGTTTCAATTGACGGTCAGATCGTAGATCCGGTCGAAGCCCGACTCGACGCGGTTTCGCGAGCCGCCTTATACGGGGCCGGTGTTTTCACAACACTCGCGATCTATGACCGCGAGCCGTTCCTCTGGGACAAGCATTGGCGTCGGCTCGATTCGAACTCAACTGTCATCGGCATCGATCTTTCGAGCGTTACAAAGACTGTGGTGAAACGCTCGTTGATGTCGCTGATCAAAGCGAACGCCGTGGAAACCGGTCGAGCAAGGATCACGCTGTTTGACCGTTCAGCAAGCGATTTGTGGCCTTACGGTTCGGAGCAGAATGTCGTCGTGCTCATCACGACGGGAGAAGTGACGAACCTCACGAATGACCTACGACTCACGACGTCGCACCATCGCATCAATTCGACGTCGCCGTTGAAAGATGTGAAGTCCTGCAACTATCTCGAGCGTCTGATGGTCCGAGAGGACGCCGTTCGACGACAGTTTCATGACTGCATTCAACTAAACGAACGGGGCGAGGTCGCATCGGCGTCGATGGCGAATGTGTTTTGGTTGAAGAACGGTGAGCTGTTCACACCGTCACTCGAGACGGGCTGTCTTGCGGGGACGACGCGGGAGTTTATAAAGGAGAACCTTGAGTGTTCACGGGTAACCGTAGGACTCGATGAACTTCAATCAGCGGACGCCATTTTTCTTACGTCGGCGGGTTACGGTGTCGCGCAGGTAAGCGAGTTTGGGGGGCGTGTATTTGCAAGTGTGGATCATCCTATCCTTCGACTCTTGCCGTAATGCGTGGGTTCATTAAAAAGTTGGGGGCACCCGTGGCCGCGTAGCGGACGTATGCATTTAGCCGTGGGTGGAGCGCTTCGCGTAGCCCACGGTATTCGAACCACAAGACGACATTGCCGCGTCAGCGGTAAGTGCACCTTCCAAAACGCGAGGGTTTGTCGAACCCGACTCGCCGCCTAAGCATCGTGCTGTGCACGTACCGCTGACGCGGCACATCGTATTGTTGCCCTCCAACCGTGGGCTCCGCGAAACGCT
>DATEOJ010000413.1:0-8269 GCA_035274235.1 Pyrinomonadaceae bacterium | reverse complement strand
ATGAGCAAGGAAAAATTCGACAGGTCAAAGCCGCACGTGAACATCGGAACGATCGGGCACGTGGATCATGGCAAGACGACGTTAACGGCAGCGATCACGAAGGTGATGTCGAAGCACAACCCGAAGATGGTCGTGCGGGCGTTCGATTCGATCGACAATGCACCGGAAGAGAAGGCTCGTGGTATCACGATCGCGACTGCACACGTGGAATACGAGACGTCGAATCGTCACTATGCACACGTTGATTGCCCGGGACACGCCGACTACGTCAAGAACATGATCACGGGAGCCGCCCAGATGGACGGAGCGATCCTGGTGGTTGCCGCGACCGATGGCCCGATGCCGCAGACCCGCGAGCACATCCTGCTTGCACGTCAGGTTGGAGTGCCGTCGATGGTGGTGTTCATGAACAAGGTGGACGCGGTTGACGATCCCGAACTGCTCGAGTTGGTCGAGATGGAGATCCGTGAGCTGCTGTCGAGCTACGAGTTCCCGGGAGACGACATTCCCGTTGTCCAGGGTTCGGCGTTGAAGGCACTCGAAGGCGATGCGGCATGGGAGCCGAAGATCGACGAGCTGATGCAGGCGGTGGATGACTACATCCCGACACCTGCCCGCGAGACGGACAAGCCGTTCCTGATGCCGGTCGAAGATATCTTCACGATCCAGGGTCGTGGAACGGTTGCGACGGGTCGTATCGAGCGTGGCGTTGTAAACGTCAACGAGCCGGTCGAGATCGTCGGTATCAAAGATACCCGCAACTCGGTTGTGACGGGCGTCGAGATGTTCAAGAAGCTGCTTGATTCGGGAATGGCAGGAGACAACGTCGGACTGCTGCTCCGTGGTGTTGAGCGAAAAGAGATCGAGCGAGGCCAGGTTATCGCAAAGCCGGGTTCGATCACGCCGCACACGAAGTTCAAGGCAGAGGCATATGTTCTGACCAAAGAAGAAGGCGGACGCCACACCCCGTTCTTTACGGGATATCGCCCGCAGTTCTACTTCAGAACAACGGACGTGACGGGTGTCGCAAACCTTCCGGCGGGAGTCGAGATGGTTATGCCGGGAGACAACATCCAGATGGAGATCACGCTTATCGCACCGATCGCCATGGAGAAAGGACTCCGGTT
Organism: Pyrinomonadaceae bacterium; assembly: GCA_035274235.1. Classification (GTDB taxonomy): domain Bacteria; phylum Acidobacteriota; class Blastocatellia; order Pyrinomonadales; family Pyrinomonadaceae; genus OLB17. The sequence continues at coordinate 7,142 of DATEOJ010000413.1, read as the reverse complement.
CGCTATCCGCGAAGGCGGCCGCACGGTCGGAGCCGGAACGGTATCAGAAGTAGTTGAGTAGGAAAGATCGTTGATGGTTGTTCGTGGTTCGTTGTAAGAGACGCGACCACGAACAACGAACGACGAACAACGAACGTACTTATGTTGAACGAAAAGATTCGCATCAAGCTGAAAGCCTACGATCACCGCGTGCTCGACCAGTCGACACAGGAGATCGTCGATACGGCGAAACGCACCGGAGCGAGGATCGCAGGTCCGATCCCCCTACCGACGATCAAGAACAAATGGACGGTTCTCCGTTCGCCGCACGTCGATAAGAAATCGCGTGAGCAGTTTGAGATCAGAACGCACAAGCGCCTGATGGATATTCTCGACCCGACCGCGGAAACGGTTGACGCACTGATGAGGTTGGATCTTCCGGCCGGTGTTGATGTCGAGATCAAGGCTTTTGGTAAAAACTAGCCGATTTTAGATTTTAGATTTTGGATTTTGGATTGGCCCGGTGGCCAACTCTCGAATCCAAAATCGCAAATCCAAAATCCAAAATCGAGAGATTATGATTAGCGGAATCATTGGTAGAAAACTCGGAATGACGCAGATCTTCGCGGAAGACGGAACGGTTACACCCGTAACCGTCATCAAAGCGGGACCGTGCGTCGTCGTCCAGACGAAGAGCGCAGCAGGACGCGATGGTTATAACGCGGTTCAGCTCGGCCTTGTCGAGGACAACCCGATCCGTCTGAAGAACGTTACGAAGCCGCTTCGCGGTCACTTTGAGAAAACCGGAGGCGGTGTTCCGCCGACACGGATCCTCAAGGAGATCCGTTTGACGACCGAGCCGGAAGCGGCGATCGGTGACCAGGTCAAGGTCGACGTCTTCGCTGACGGTGACAAGATCGAGGTTGTTGGTAAATCGAAAGGACGCGGCTTCGCCGGTACGATCAAGCGCCACAACTTCTCGCGCGGACCTGAGTCGCACGGTTCGATGAACGTTCGACGCCCGGGTTCGATCGGTCAGTCGGCGTATCCGTCGCGTGTTATCAAGGGAACCCGATCTTCGGGTCACATGGGTGACGAACGCGTAACGGTAAAAGGTTTGACGGTTGCTCGCGTCGATGCCGAGAACAATCTGTTGATGGTTCGCGGTGCCGTACCGGGAGCGAACGGAAGTTTGGTTGTAGTTAAGAAGAGCTAAGTATTGTTTCAAGTTCCTTGTTTCTGGTTTCTAGTTGGAGACCGGGAGACAGCGAGAAGCTCGGAACTAGAAATTAGAAACGGAGAAAGTTATGCCTACCGTAAAGGTTCGCAATTTGAAGAATAAGGAAGTCGGCGAAGTCAGCTTGGCTGATGCCGTGTTTGGCGTCGAGCTGAACGAAGCCCTGATCCACGCCGCCCTGATGAACTTTCAGGCGAATGGCCGTCAGGGAACTTCGGCGACCAAGACCCGCGGAAACGTTTCGGGTTCAGGACGCAAGCTTTGGAAGCAGAAGGGCACGGGCCGTGCGCGTATCGCGTCGCTTCGTTCGCCGCTGTGGAAGGGCGGTGGTAACGTCCACGGACCTCAGCCGCGCGACTGGTCATACAAGATGCCGAAGAAAATGCGTCGCGGTGCGATCCGTTCGGCTCTTTCAGAGAGACTTCGCGAAGGCAACGTGATCATCGTTGACGAGTTCGGTTTTAGTGCTCCGAAGACGAAAGATTTTCTTGAGGCGATCGGTGCGTTGGGTCTCGTCGAGAACAACAAGCGTGCAAAGACGTTGATCGTCGATTCGCTGGACAATGCGAATCTCATCATGTCGTCGCGCAACGTTCAGAAGACGAAGGTCACGAACAGCTTCGGTCTGAATATCTACGACCTGCTTTATCACGAAAAGCTTCTTATCTCGAAAGCCGCGGTCGAAGAGCTGAATCAGTTGCTCGATCCGGGAACCGAGAGCAGCAAGGTCGAAGAAGCTCCGAAGGCAAAGAAGGAAGCGAAGCCGAAAGCTGAGAAAGCTGACGCGCCGGCAGAGGAAGCAAAGCCGAAGAAGGAAGCCAAGCCGAAAGCCGAGAAGGCTGAGGGCGAAGAAGCCGCTCCGAAGAAGAAAGCTGTGAAGAAGGAGGCGACCGACAATGAGTAAGGTAACTGTTTGGGACATTCTGAAGTCGCCTGTCGTGACCGAGAAGAGCGTGATCCTTAAAGAGGATTCGACCGACGAGAACAGCGGCCGTAAGACTGGCCAGGTTCTGACGTTTAAGGTCGAACGAACCGCCGGCAAGCTCGATATCAAAAAGGCTGTCGAAGAGATCTTCAACGTGAAGGTCGCAAGTGTTCGCACGGTCCAGTACGAAGGAAAGATCAAACGCCGCGGACGTCAGGAAGGACGTCGTCCGAACTACAAGAAGGCGTACGTCACGTTGAGAAAAGGCGAGCCGATGGTGGATTACGCCGAAGCCATCTAGGGATTTCGGATTTGGGATTGCGGATTTCGGATTTTTGTCCGGGCTGCGTCCCAGATTTAAGTTGAAACATTGTTTAGCGGGTACGGATAGGATGCTGGGATACGCAAATCCCAAATCCGAAATCCGAAATCCCAAATTGGATTATGGGAATTAAGAGATTAAAACCGACATCACCGGCACGACGCTATCAGACATATCTGACGCGCGACGAGTTGACGCCGGGAGCAACCCCCGAGAAGTCGTTGCTCGAACCGAAGAAGAGAATTTCCGGTCGCAATAGCGATGGTCGTATCACGATCCGTCGTCGCGGCGGAGGCCACAAGCGTTTCTATCGCGTGATCGATTTCAAACGCGACAAGTCAGGCATCCCCGGAAAGGTTTCGCAGATCGAATACGATCCGAACCGCTCGGCACACATCGCGCTTATTACTTATCTCGATGGCGAGAAGCGTTACATCATCGCTCCGGTTGGATTGAAGGTTAACACCACGATCCTGAGCGGTGCCGAAGCTGACATCCTCCCGGGAAATGCGTTGCCGATCAAGAACATTCCGCTTGGTACGGAAGTTCACAACATCGAGCTGCGTCCCGGAAAGGGCGGTCAGATGGTTCGCTCGGCCGGCGGTTTCGCACAGATCATTGCGAAAGAAGGTGACTACGCTCAGCTTCGTATGCCGTCCGGTGAAGTTCGCAAGGTTCCGGTTGTTTGTATGGCGACTGTCGGACAGGTTGGCAACACCGAGCACGAAAACGTTTCGCTTGGTAAAGCCGGCCGCAGCCGCTGGATGGGTAAGCGTCCGAAAGTTCGCGGTGTCGCGATGAACCCGGTCGATCACCCGCACGGTGGTGGTGAAGGTAAGACTTCAGGCGGACGTCATCCGGTAAGCCCGTGGGGACAGCCGACTCGTGGTTACAAGACGCGTCGCAACAAACGCACGAGCAACATGATCGTGAAGGATCGGAGAAGGAAGTAGGGAATTGCGGATTGCGGATTGCGGATTGCGGATTTCGATTCGCAAACGCGAGACAGCAAATCGCATATTGAAAGGAATAGAACGCGGACACGGAGCGACGGATTAACGAAATCCGCAATCCGCAATCCGCAATCCGAAATAGAAGATATGCCTCGTTCATTAAAAAAAGGTCCTTTTATCGACCTGAGCATTGCAAAGCAGCTGAAGCGGATATCCGACGGCGGCAAGAAGCCGCCCGCGATCAAAACCTGGTCGCGTCGCTCGACGATCTCTCCGGAAATGGTTGGCCTGACGTTTGGAGTACACAACGGTAAACGCCACATCCCGGTATTCGTGACCGAGAACATGGTCGGACACAAGCTTGGTGAGTTTTCGCCTACCCGTATGTTCAAGGGACACCCGGGAACGAAGGCGGAAAAGATGGCAAAGAAACGATAGGTATTTTAGATCTTAGATTTTGGATTTTGGATTGGCCGTGCGGCCAGCTCTTCTATCCAAAATCCAAAATCGAAAATCCAAAATGGGAATATGGAAGCGACAGCAAAGTTAAAACATCTGAAAGGGAGTCCGCGAAAGGCGCGACTCGTCGTCGACATGATCCGCGGGCAGAATGTCTCGCGTGCTCTTGCGATCCTTAAGTTCACCGACAAACGTGCGGCGGACCCGATCGCGAAATGTCTCAACTCGGCGATCGCCAACGCGACCTATGCTGCTGAGCAGCAGAACATCGCCATCGATCCGGACGGCCTGTGGGTTAAGTCGTGCTTTGTCGACATGGGCCCGACCAAGAATCGTCGCCGTATGCGTCCGGCTCCGCAGGGCCGTGCGTATCGGGAACAGCGTCACTACTGCCACATCACCATCCAGGTGACGAGCGAAGAGCAGGCGAAGACAGAGAAAGAATTGAAGGCTGAGGCCGCCAAGGCAAAGAAAGCCGCTTCGACGAAAGCCGACGGCGGTGAAAAGAAGGCCAAGGCACCGGCAAAGAAAGCGGCCCCGAAGAAAGCGAAGGCCGAGGAAGTTGTTGAAACTCCGGCGGCTGTTGAAGCTAAGGGCGATGCCGAAGTCGCGGATGCGAAGAACATCGAAACGCAGACGACTGCGACGGCTAACGAATCGAAGCCGGCCGACGAGAAGCAACAGGACACGAACGAGGAGCTCGAGAAACAGTAACTAGAATTCGGATTGCGGATACGGATTCAATCCAAAATCCAAAATCTAAAATCCAAAATTGAATTATGGGACAGAAAGTTCATCCATACGGATTTAGAGTCGGATACAACAAGGACTGGCACTCGCATTGGTTCGCCAAGCACGATTTCGCGAAGTACCTTGCCGAAGATCTCAAGCTCAAGCGCGATCTCAAAAAGCGTTTTGGCGGTGGCGGAGTTTCGCACATCGATATCGAACGTGCAGCGACTCGCCTGAAGATCATCATCTACACGTCGCGTCCGGGTATCATCATCGGCCGTAAAGGCTCGGAGATCGAAAAGCTCCGCGAAGATCTTTCGCGAAAGACCGGCCGTGAAGTTTTGATCTCGATCCAGGAGATCCGACATCCAGAGCTGAACGCACAGCTCCAGGCCGAGAAGATCGCCCAGCAGCTCGAGAAGCGTATCGCGTTCCGTCGTGCAATGAAGAAGACGATGGAAGAGTCGCAGCGTTTCGGTGCTCAGGGAATCAAGGTCATGATCGCCGGCCGCTTGAACGGAGCCGAGATCGCACGTACCGAATGGTCGCTGCAGGGACGTCTGCCGCTTCACACGCTGAGAGCCGATATCGACTACGGTTTTGCCGAAGCGTTGACGACGTTCGGAATCATCGGCGTGAAAGTTTGGATCTACCGCGGTGAGATCCTCGACCCGAATGCGTCGATGGCTCGCGGAACGACAACGGATCCGATGAACGAAGTTAAGGTCGAGCGTGGTGCTCGACGCGGTCCGCGTAGAGACGATCGCGGAGACAGAGGAAATAGGTAGTTGGTTGATCGTTGATCGTGGATCGTTGTTCGTTGTGAAGAACGCGGTCACGAGGACAACGGTCAAAGATCGACGAACAACGAACGAGGTTTTTTAGCTATGTTGATGCCGAAAAAGGTCAAGCACCGAAGAGTCATGAAGGGACGCATGCGCGGGAAAGCAACGCGCGGCGAGAACCTGAACTTCGGTGACTTCGGACTAAAGACATTGGAAGCAGGATGGATCACCGATCGCCAGATCGAAGCGGCTCGTATCGCGATGACGCGTCACGTCAAACGTGGCGGAAAGATCTGGATCCGGATGTTCCCCGATAAACCGATCACGAAGAAGCCGGCGGAAACTCGTATGGGTTCCGGTAAAGGTGCACCGGATCACTGGGTAGCGGTCGTCAAACCGGGTCGCGTGCTTTACGAGATCCAGGGAGTCGATGAGACGTTGGCACGCGAGGCTTTTAAGCTCGCGGCGCAGAAGCTTCCGATCAAGACAAAGTTCGTGTCGCGTGCAGACCTCGAAGGAGGCGTTGTTTAAGTTTATGAAGCGCAAAGAACAGATCGACCAGCTCAAGGACATGAGCGTTCAGGAGCTCAACGATCAGGCAGACGCACTGAAGGAATCGCTCTTCCGGCTGAAGTTTCGCAAGACACTCGGTGTTGGCGAGACGGTAAAAGACATTCGCCGCGAGAAGAAGACACTTGCCCGCGTTTACACGCTGTTGGGTGAGAAAGCGAAGGCTGAGAAAAAGGCTAACTAGAGATGGCAACGAAGAAAAAGACAGACGAAACGGAAAACACCGTCGATGCGGCAGCGGCTGAGACCGAAGCAGTAGAGACGCAAGCTGCGGCTGAGACCGAAGCGGTTGAGACGCAAGCGGCGGCGACCGAAGAAGCTCCGAAGAAAGCTCCGGCAAAGAAGGCTGCGAAGGCCGAAACTGCTGCAGGTTCGGATGACGGTGAAGCGACGGCCAAGAAGAAAGGAAAGCGGGCCGAGAAAGTCGGCGTCGTCGCGTCGGACAAGATGACGAAGACCGTCGTCGTCCGCGTCGACCGGCTGGTCAAGCATCCGATCTATCGCAAGTACGTTCGCAAGCGCAAGAAGTTTATGGCGCACGACGAGATGGGAGCGAAAGTAGGCGACAAGGTAAAGATCGTCGAGACGCGTCCGATGTCAGCGAAAAAGCGCTGGCGTGTTGTGGAGATCATTCAAAAGGCGGAATTGTAGGTTGTTCGTTGATCGTTGATCGTTCTGACTTCCGGTCTGCAACGTACCACGATCAACCATCAACGATCAGTTGAGGTGAAATTATGATTCAGATGCAGACCTCTTTGGCGGTCGCGGACAATTCGGGAGCGAAACGTGTGGTGATGATCATGCCTATTGGCGGATCGACCAGCAAGATCGCGAGACTCGGCGACAAGATCAAAGTTACGGTGAAAGAAGCGTCGCCGGACGGCACAGCGAAGAAGGGTAAGGTTTATAACGCTGTGATCGTCAGGACCCGGAAAGAGATCCGTCGCAAGGATGGAACGTATATCCGCTTCGACGAGAACGCAGCGGTGCTTATCAAGGACGACGGAACGCCGGTCGGAACGCGTGTGTTCGGCCCGGTCGCCCGTGAGCTTCGTGAGAAGAATTTCATGAAGATCGTCTCGTTAGCCCCGGAAGTTATATAGGACCTATACGTCCTATAGGTCCTTTTGGTCCTATAGGTTTTCAAGAGAAATGAAGACTACTAAGACAGGCACAGTAA
>DATEOJ010000412.1:0-2205 GCA_035274235.1 Pyrinomonadaceae bacterium | reverse complement strand
AGCCAGCGTCCTGCGCGTGCGCGACTTTACGAAATGATGGACAAGAACGTGCCGGTCGCCGAGCGTATATTCGGCATCGGTCATTATCTTCGACCGCAGTTTATCCAACCCTACAAGTGCAAGAACGTTTTGATCGAGGGTGTGAAGATCATCGACTCGCCGATGTGGGAAGTTCATCCGGTGCTTTGTGAAAACGTTACGATCCGCAACCTGAACATCTCGTCGCACGGACCGAACAACGACGGATGCGATCCCGAATCGTGCAAGGACGTGCTCATCGACAACTGCTTCTTCGACACCGGCGATGATTGCATCGCGATCAAGTCCGGTCGCAACAATGATGGTCGTCGTCTCAACACGCCGACCGAGAACATCATCGTCCGTAACTGCACGATGAGAGACGGTCACGGCGGGATCACGGTCGGCAGCGAGATCTCGGGTGGTGTCCGAAATTTGTTCGCACACAACTGCACACTCGACAGTGCGGATCTTTGGACGGCCCTTCGTGTAAAGAACAACGCATCGCGCGGCGGGAAGCTCGAGAACTTCTATTTTCGAGACATCACGATCGGACAAGTTTCGCGAGCGGTCGTGGAGATCGATTTCAATTACGAAGAAGGCGCGAAGGGCGGGTTTATTCCGGTCATGCGGAATTACGTGGTCGAGAATCTGACTTGCACAACCGGCAACCGAGCGGTCGATCTGCAGGGGCTCGACAACGCGCCGATCTACGATGTGTCGATCCGCAACTCGTCATTCGGAACCGTCAAGAACAAGAGCGTTGTGAAGAACGTCCGCGGTCTTAAGCTCGACAACGTTACCATCGGCGGCGCGAAGGTGGAGAGTCTATGAAGAACGGAGTTGATCGACGCGACTTTGTGAAGACGGCCGGTGCGGCCGCCGCGGGTGTTTGGTTCGGAAGTGCGGCACGTGTCACGGCAAATAACGCGAGACGGCGTTATGCGATCGTCGGCACCGGTCATCGTGCGACGGGCATGTGGGGCAAAGACCTTGCTGAACGCTATGCGGCCGAGATCGAGTTTGTCGGACTGTGCGACAAGAACATCAAACGCGCGGAAGCGGGTCGCAAGCTTATCGGTGTCGAATGTCCGACGTTCTCGAACTTTGATGAGATGCTCGACCGGGCGAAACCCGAGCTAGTGATGGTCACGACGGTGGACTCGACCCACCACATCTTCATCAAGCGTGCGCTCGAGAGGGGCATCGACGTCATGACGGAGAAGCCGATGGTCACCGAAGCGGCGGACTGCCAGGCGGTTCTTGATGCCGAGAAGAAGCACAAGCGAAATATCATCGTTACGTTCAACTATCGCTACGCCCCGAAGCACGAAAAGATCAAACAGATAATTCAGTCGGGCGAGATCGGTAAGGTGACATCAGTCGACTTCAGTTGGTATCTCGATACTCGTCACGGCGCCGATTATTTCCGACGCTGGCATCGATTGAAATCTGGCGGCGGAAGTCTTTGGGTTCACAAGGCGACCCATCATTTCGATCTCGTCAATTGGTGGCTCGACGCGGATCCCGTCGAGGTTTCCGCGTACGGCGCGTTGAATGTTTACGGAAAGAGCGGTGCGATTCGCGGGACGAATTGCCGCACGTGTCCGCACAAATCGAATTGTCAGTTCTATTGGGACATGACCAAGGATGCGCGTTTGATGAAACTGTACGCCGAGTGCGAGGATGTGGACGGCTATTATCGCGACGGCTGCGTGTTCCGCGAGGACGTCGATATTTACGACACGATGTCGGCGGTCGTTAAATACTCGAATGGCGTTAGCATGAGTTACTCGCTCAACGCCTCGATGCCGATCGAGGGATATCGACTTGCGTTCAATGGAACCAAAGGCCGGCTCGAGGTTCGCGATTACGAGCGTCAGCCGTGGAAGGTCGAGAAGGAGTCGACGGCATTTCTCACCAGGAGCTTTGGCGGGAAGCACGAAGAACTCGACATGCCGAATATCGCCGGCGGACACTCGGGCGGTGATGATCGTCTCCGAGATGTCATTTTCAAAAACGTGCAGGTCCCGGATTATTTGAAATTGCCAAGTGCGCGTGCGGGTGCGATGTCCTGTATGACCGGTATCGCGGCGCGAACGAGCATCGAGCAGAAGCGTCCAATACGGATCGGAGAATTGATTCGACTTTAGCGGCTTCGTCGTCCGGTGCCGCGTAGTGGCCAAA
>DATEOJ010000411.1:0-5141 GCA_035274235.1 Pyrinomonadaceae bacterium | reverse complement strand
AGATGTTGTATCGACTTAGGAACGGCGGGTTGCCGCGGGCGTTTAGGAAGACCGTGTTCGGCAGTCGGTTGTAACCGATACCGAAACCACCTCGAAGCACGAATTCCTTCTCAGGCCAAAATGGAACCTTGTCCATATTGGGGCTCCATGCGAATCCGACCTGAGGTCCGAAGTTGTTCCAGTCGGGATCGTGAAGCTGATCGACGGGGACCGCGACAGCATCCGGCAGACCGGCCGGACCGAGGAGCAGGTTCGTCATGTTACCGGCCTTGTCCTTTAGAGGTCCAAAGTATTCCCATCTCAAACCGAGATTGATCGTCAGGTTCGATCGGATCTTCCAATCGTCTTGAGCGAACAACGCGTAGTTGCTGCTTCGGTATTGGAATTCACCCGCAGCCGGTGCGCCGGTGAGCGGGCTGGCGTTGATCGCCTCGAAGATCGGCGTATCGTTTGCGAGATTCCAGAGTCGGACAAACGAATACAACGGACGTGCTCCGCCTTGGATGCTGTTGTTGTTTTTTTCCTTTCGCCATTCCGCACCAAACTTGAAACTGTGATTGCCCACAGTCCAGCCGACCGTGTCTTTCATTTCGAACTGCAACTCGCGCAGATCTCCAGGTGTGTTTTCTCCACGACTCGCACCGAATCGAATTCGATCGAACGGAAGACCTTCGACCTCAAGCCTCGGCAGTCCGAAATCTACATCGGGATTTGACGCAGTCTCGTCGTAACCCCAGCGGGTAAGGTTGACGCGGAATTGATTGATGATCGTGCTGGTCATGATCCGGTTGTAAACAAACGAAGTCACCCAGTTCAGGCGATCGGAATTGATGTCGGCCATCGGTCGACTCTTTCCGGCATTGTCGCTCGTGAACTGCGCCGTCGGTGTGTGGAACCATGAAAACATCAACTGGTCTTTGTCGGTCGCGTTGAAGTCGAGACGGGTGAAGAACTGATCGCCTTGAAACTCGTTGAAGTTATCGAGCAACGCGTACTGAATATCGGGAATTCCGTCGAAACCGGCTCCCTTGAAGAACTCATCGCTCAACGGAACATACTGTCCGATCCCGAGCACCGGCGATCCGATGTCCAAGCCGTTTCCGGCGGCCTGGCAATTTGACGCGGGAATATTCGCGAAGCTGCAGCTTCGCGGTAGAACCGTGAGGATGCGCGGCTCGACGCCCGGTGCTCCCAAAATTTGTGCACTGATGCCGTTTGGTCGCACCGTCCGAATCAGTTGGCGGAACTGAGGTGTTTCAACCCACGCTTCAAAGGGAGTGCTTGTATTAGATCGTGCTCCTTCGTAGGAGAAAAAGAAGAACAGCTTGTCTTTGCCGGTGATGAAAGCCGGCACGCCTTCGCCGAAATTTACGAACGGCAACGGACCACCGATGCTTCCGCCGAACGTTTTGTCGCGTCGGTTCACCCGACGAGGAGCGTTCGGATCGTTACCCAAAACACCGAAATAGCGGTTGTAGGCATTCCAACCCGGATCGTTGTACTTGAAGAACAGACTGCCGTGATAGTCGTTTGTACCGTTGTTCGTTACCACACGGACCGTCGCACCGCTGTTGCGACCGTCTTCAGCCGAGTAAGTACTCGATGTGACCTGCACCTCACGGACGCTCTCCTGACTTGGAGTTATCACCGCGGCACCGCCCCACGTTTGGCTGTTCACACTCGAACCATCGACCTGAAAATTGTTCGCCGACAATCGCTGACCGTTTGCGACGATAGGTACTTGATTCTCCGTTCCGAAAATTCCGACGTTGGATCCACCAGGACCCGTCGTGTTTGGCAGACCCGCGGAATTGCCGTCACCGGATCTCGCACCCGCACCGAACACACCCGGCGTCAGTCGTGCTAGCTCATAGGGATCTCGACCCACTTGCGGCAGATTGAGGATCTCTTCCTTTGTGATGTTCTTCCGGATATTCGCGTCCTCGGTTTCGATTCCCGAGTTGTCAGCTTGCACGGTAACGGTCTCGGTTATACCGCCTGCCTCCATGACAAGATCGAGACCTCGGACCGATTCGGCGTCGACCTTGACTTCTGAGTTGACGACCTTCTTGAAGTTCTCCTTCTCGGCAGTTATCGAGTAATTGCCCGGGGATAGATTTGAGAATCGATAGAAGCCTTCGTCGCTTGTTGTCGTCGTCTGAGACTGATTTGTCTCGGTATTGGTTAGCGTAACCGTGACGCCGGGGACGGCGCCGCCCGCTGAGTCGAGGATCACGCCCTGTACACCTGCACGGAACTGCGAGTAGCCGATCTGCGATACGAAGAGAATCAGGGCAAGACAGGCAAGAACGCGAGCCGGTCCGAGAATTGTTTGCCGCATAAAGAACCTCCGAAAGTGTTGTAGAAAACAGAGTCGATTTACGGGGAGCGATACGATCTTGACCAGGCTGGCATTGGTTGGGGCAGGACCCGATCTTCGTAAACGGTAAATCGTTTTAGTAAATCGTTTTAGTAGTTATACTATCCCCCGAATTTCAATGTCAATAGATTTTTTAGCCCACGTAAATCCTATAAATCAAGTGACATCTGAAGATTGGTAAGACCAATTAACATGTCTCGCCTTGATTTGCCTCCAAGGCGTGTGCCACTATCTCTCCCATGCCCCGAAAGTCGCCAGCAAAGGACCGGCAATCCGCGGTCAGTTCGGCTAAGACTGACAGCGTTAGCCTCAAACAGTTGGCAGCTCATCTGAACCTCTCAACGACAACTCTTTCATTGGTACTTAACGATGCGCCGTCCGCGGTCTCCATACCTCAGGAGACGAAGGACAGGATCTTCTCCGCGGCGCGCGAGCTCAATTACCGCCCAAACTATCTCGCTCGATCGCTACGAGTGCAGCGGACACACACGCTCGGTGTGATCGTGCCTGAGTTGAGCGACGGTTACTCCGCGATGGTGCTGAATGGAGTCGAGGCGGTCCTCTCGACGCAAGGATATTTTTATCTGACGGCAAGCCACCTGCATCGCGACGATCTGCTAAAGCAGATACCGCAGATGCTGACGGAGCGTCAGGTTGAGGGCGTTATTGCCGTCGACACACCGATGCGTTTTGAGCCGAACCTCCCGACGGTGAATGTCTCGGGTCACGAAGATGTCCTTGGTGTGACGAACGTTATTCTCAATCACCAGCACGCAGCCGAGCTCGGCATCGGCCACCTCTTCAATCTCGGTCACCGGCGGATCGCGGTGATCAAGGGACAGGAATTCAGTTCGGACACCGACGTGCGTTTCGAAACGATATGCGAAGCGGCGCGAAAGCGTGACATACCGATCGACCCGAAGCTGACGGTGCAGCTGCAGGGCGACTCACCTTCGCCGGAACTCGGCTACTCCGCGATGAAGACGCTCCTCGCGACCGGAGAAAAGTTTACGGCGGTGTTTGCGTTCAACGATGTGTCGGCGATCGGTGCGATACGTGCGGTCGAGGAGATGGGACTGCGAGTTCCTGGAGAAGTTTCCGTTCTTGGCTTCGATGACATCTATGCCGCCGCGTTTCACAATCCGGCCCTGACGACGATCCGTCAGCCGCTGTTCGAGATGGGAAGTCTCGCGGCGCGGACGCTACTTGAAAGATTGTCGAACGGACACGAGGCGTTGATACCGGAGGTCTTGAGTGTCGAGCCTACGTTGATCGTCCGTGGATCGACTGCCCGGGTTTCATAAGCGAAGTTCTTAACGCAGCGACCGCGGAGAACGCGGAGTCTCACGCCGGCTGGTAGCGACTCGCCAATGGACTGGAGCGCAGGCATCCCTGCCTGCATGAGCGTCGCTTCGACGCGAAAAAGCTCCGGCATATTGTATTGTTGATTTGCCGACGCTGTACGCCGCTGAACTACGCGGCGTTGCAGGCAGGGATGCCTGCGTTCCAGTCCATTGGCGTGCCGCCGGCGCTCAACGCGTCAAGGTGATTTCCTTCACATCCCCCGGCAGTTCCACACGCACTCGCTTCGTCGACGCATCGTATTCGTGTTTTAACTTCACGCCGTCCGCACGGATCTCTTTCGGATCGGCGGCTAAACCAACCGCCTCCAAATAACGAACGGGTTCCCCGCGAAAATCACCGATGCGTCTGATCGTGATCGCGCCCTGTCGATGTTCGATACGAATGTGTCGCCACTCGCTGCGAAGATATCCGTAACCATCGCCGGCGTCCTGATGGATCTCGGCGGTCTCGGTTTTGCCCGGAGATATTCCGACACCGACGAGCAGCGTCAACGGCGACTTCTCGCCAGTGTGCTGCATCGCGTTTTGCATCGGGATGACAGCACCCGCACGGACGAAAAGCGGAAAACGATCCAGCGGAGCATCGATGCGGTATTGTTTTCCACCTTCTAGTTTTTCACCCGTCCACCAGTTGATCCACGCCGCACCGGCCGGAAGATAAAGATCGCGATTGCGCAGCCCTTCCTTCACGATCGGCGCAACAAGCAGATCGCCGCCAAGCATGTAGGCGTCGCTCATCAGATACGTCGATCTGTCGTTCGGGAACTCGTACCAGAGCGGCCGCATCACGGGTTGTCCGGTGCGCTCGTGTTGATAGAAGAGCGAGTAGATGTAAGGCAGAAATCTATAACGAAGTTCGATCGTTTCGCGATTGATCTTTGTGAACTCATCGCCGAATTCCCACGGTTCCTTATTGCCTGCCCAACCGACCGAGTGCGAACGAAGGAATGGCGTCAACACTCCGGCTTGCAGCCATCGCGTGTATAACTCACCGCTCGGTCGATCATTAAAACCGCCGACATCGCATCCGACAAAGGGCACACCCGATACACTTAGATTCGTCAGCATCGGTATCGACAGCGCGAGGTGATCCCAGCTCGCGTAGTTGTCACCCGTCCACACCGCCGAGAAACGCTGAACACCTGCGAACCCCGCACGCGTCAGCACGAACGGACGCTTGTCCGGTCGAAGCTTCTTTACACCATCGAACGTCGAACGCGCCATCTGCATTCCGTAGACGTTGTGATATCGCTTGTGATTTCCGGCGAGTCCGTCGCCGACGTGCGGAGTGTCGTACGGAAATGTTTTGTCGGGATGATGGAACGTGTCAGGCTTGGCCGTTTTCTCCGTCAGAAAAACGCCGGGCTCGTTCATGTCATTCCAGAAACCGGCGATGC
>DATEOJ010000410.1:0-8794 GCA_035274235.1 Pyrinomonadaceae bacterium | reverse complement strand
AACAATCATGAAACTGAAAACTGCAATACAACTTTTGCTTCCGGCGATCGCATTATTCATTGCCGGAGAGCCGGCCATTGCTCAATCGACCAACGCCTCGGCCCCAACACCGATCACAGGTGAATACATTGGTAAGGGACCCAGCGCGGAGACGAACTATTATTTCCGTTTCACTGGCGGGCCCGGCAATGTGAGCGTCGGACTCGAGATCAAGCCAAAGGACTACTCGACCTTCGCACGCATCGAGATCGGAAATGATCCGTCGAATCTGATCGCGATGCACAACATGAACGCTTCGACGACGACCGGCACAGCGAACGTGGTTAAGAGCTTCGAGCTCGCCAAACAACAATCCGTCAGGATCAAGCTGACGCTCGACGCAAACCTTGCCGAATACAAGCTCACGGTCAGTGGCAGCAGTGTGTCGTCGGAGGATCCGGGCGCGACTGCCAAGTCCGGTAACGACGGGGCAAGCGGAAAGATCGGCAAAGCGTCGGCCGGGAACGGTGCAAAGATCGGCGCGTTAGGTTCCATTGGAGGAAAAACTAAAGTCTCAACCGATGGCTCAACGGAAACGACCGACAACACGAAGCTCTCATTCAGATGCCCGAACGACGTGATGTACAAGATCGTTCCTAGCGATGATTGGAACGCCACATGGTACAGCCAGAAGCGATTCGTATTTGATAGTGCAACTGTCGATGGACCGAAACTGTTTTGTACTTACACGAGTGAAAAAGGGGGAGGTGGAGATTCTGCGACGCTAACGAAATCCGCGCCGGTGGGTTATATGTGTTCGGTCTTTAAGGGTGGATCGAAGTCGAGAGATTTTACGTGCACGGTAGGTCCGACTGCTATGTTATTAATGCCGGCGAACGAGTGGCAGTTTGTTACGCGGTGAATGCAATAGTAGGGGCGATTGAAAGAAATCGGGCGGACCGTACGGATCGAAACGGATTTATCTCTCCGCGCTGATCCGCTCGATCCGCCCAATTCGCGTTCAAAAAAAGTTACTACGGTAAAAGCTCACGATGGACGGGCTGACAGCCCGTTCTACGCGAGCATCTTCTCTATCACGCCGTAGCTTGCGTCGATCGCTTCACTGAGTTTTCCGGGTTCGGTTCCGCCGCCCTCGGCCATGTCGGGACGACCTCCGCCCTTACCGCCGACGATCGGGACGATCTCCTTGATCACATTTCCGGCCTTCACTTTCGAAGTCAGATCCTCGGAAACTCGAACGATGATGCTGACCTTGCCCTCGGTCTCGCGTCCGAGAACGATCACGCCTGACTTCAATCGTGCGAGCAGCGTGTCAGATAACTGTCTTGCTCCATTTCCGTCGAGACCTTCAACGATCTTTCCAACGACTTTAACGCCGTTCACATCTTTCGCTTCGTCGCCGTTAGACGCAGCGCCGCCGATCGTACCGGTCGCGATCTTAAGTTTAAGATCATCGATCTCTTTTCGTGTGCGTTTAAGTTCGTCCTGCAGACGCTCGATGGCGTTCGGAAGATTGTCGCGTTGCGTCTTCAACGCCGCGAGACTTCGGTCGATCAATCGTTCGTCTTCGCGGAAACGCTCGAACGCGTCGAAGCCCGTGATGGCGCGAATGCGTCGGACACCGCTCGCGATCGCTTCGTCCGATGTGATCTTGAACGCTCCGATGTCACCGGTAGCTTTGACGTGAGTTCCACCGCACAGCTCCTTCGAGAAAATGCCGTCGCCGATTGAGAGCACGCGGACATCCGCTCCGTACTTCTCGCCAAACAATGCCATCGCACCGCCGCGCATCGCTTCCTCGATGGCCATGATGTTTGTGTTCACCGGCTGGTTTTCGAGGATGTATCGATTGACGAGGTCTTCGATCTCCGAGACCTCGGTCTCACTCATCGGCTGGTAATGCGTGAAGTCGAATCGGAGATAGTTTGGTGCAACTACCGAACCCGCTTGCTTCACGTGGGTCCCTAGAACTTCACGTAAAGCTGCGTGCACAAGATGCGTCGCGGTGTGATTACGACGCGTGGCGTCGCGCTTTTCGACGTCGACGATCGCCGTTATCGTGTCACCTATCTTGATAGACCCGCTCTCGACCTTCGACTTGTGAAGGATGAGACCGCTCAACGGCGCGAAGGTGTCGAGGACGCGGACCTTGGTCGTGTGATCGACATCCGTGAGAAAACCGGTGTCGCCGACCTGACCGCCCGATTCGGCGTAGTACGGCGTGTCGTTCAAAACAACCAGGCCTTCATCGCCCTCGTCGAGCGTTTCGACCTGCTTCTCGCTCTTAACGATCGCTACGACCTTGGCGTCGTCTAAACGCGTTGTATCGTATCCGCGAAACGTGCTCGCGCCGATCTTCTCCGACAACTCAGCGTACATCGGCGAGATCTGCGACTTTCGTTCAGTCTGCCCGACACCAGATTGTTTTTGCGCGTCCTGAAGCGCGGTATCGAATCGGGCATTGAAGTCGTCTTCCTCAAACGCGATTCCCTTTTCTTCGAGATACACGCGGATCAGATCGCGCGGAGTTCCGTAAGTGTCGTACAACTTCGCGACATCCGCGAACAGCGAATCAGACTTCACATCAAACTCGTCAAGCTTCTTCAAACCAACCGTCAGCGTGTTCCCAAACCGCTCTTCCTCGAGTCGGACCATCTTCCCGATAAAGCCCCGCTGCGCTTCCAGCTCGGGAAACGCGGCGTGCATTTCGTTGACGACAAAATCACAAACCTTGTAGAAGAAAGGGTCCTTGAAACCGAGGTGCTCGCGACCGTGATAGATCGCCCGACGCATGATCTTGCGGAGGACGTAGTTGCGTCCCTCGTTACCGGGCAGGATGCCATCGGCGATCGAGAACGCAGTCGCGCGTGCGTGGTCTGCGATAACACGACAAGCGAACTGCTGGGTTTCTGACAACGACTCGTAACTGCTCATGAGGAAGACAGTATAACAGGAGAGTAGAGCGCGGGCAGTCTTCGGGCGCGACTGGAACGCAGGCGTCCCGCCTGCGTGTGAGAAAGTACGAACCTTAGTGGCGTCTCGAGAACGTAATCACTTGTCGCCGCTTCGCGTCGATTGCAGGCGAGACGCCTGCGTTCCAGTCCGTTGGCGAGCCGCCTGCGCTCCAGTCATCGCCGCGTGATCCCGCCAAGGAGATGCAGCCCGACTCCGGCCAGCGAAGTGTAGATCCCGTACCGACTCAGATCCGAAAAGTGCTGTAGGGAATACGTCTCAACAACAAAAGCCCACACGAGTAGTCCGCTCGATAGAAATAGAAATGCCGATCCGGCGATCTGGAGGATCTTTCGTCCTACCTCCGGACGCAATTGCATATAGACCCCGAGCGAGAGATGGATCAAAGCCGAGAAGAGAATGTAGATGTGCCGCGACCGCATGAGCAGTCGAAGCTCCTGCGGAATCGCGTCCTTGTCCGGAAAGTCGGCCCGCATGTAACTTCCCGTCGTCGTGAAGACGATAAAGAGAAGCAAGCCGAAGGTGAGGTGAACCCATTTCATAGGTCTTTCTTCGCACCATCGGTGCGACATGTTTGTAGGTACGTCGATCAATTATTAATCACGCTCCGTAGGAGCGACAGAGATACCACTCCTACGGAGCGGGAAGGCTTGCTGTAGAGATCTACAAACATTTAGCTCCTAACGGAGCTCGCCCGACAAACTAAAGTTTGTCGTCCGCTTGTCAACGAATTGGCCTCTCATTATCATTTTCACGTCTTACGAAATCAAACTCCGAGGTGGCTGAATGAGACTCGGCAAAGTCGTCCTCGTCCTAATCGTCGTGACTGCAAACGCATTCTCACAAACTGACAAGTTCAAAACGTTCGACGCTCTTTACCAACGTGAACTAAAAGACGCCGGCATCGTCGGCAGCAGCTTCGTCTTCTTGAAAGACAACAAGATCGTTTTCGAGGAGCATAACGGCTCGGCCAATCTCGAAAAGAAACAGGCCGTCGACGCACACACGATCTATCACTGGGCGTCGAACACGAAACCGTTCACCGGGATCGCGATCATGCAGCTTCGCGATCGCGGTCTGCTCAAGCTGGATGATCCGGTGACGAAGTACTTACCCGAGTTGCGTGATGTGCATAACAAGTTCGGTTCGATGGACGACATTACGATCCGTCATCTCATGACGCACTCTTCCGGGTTCCGGAATCCGACGTGGCCGTGGGACAAGGGTCAAGACTGGGAGCCATTCGAACCGACCGAATACTCGCAGCTCGTCGCGATGTTTCCTTTCACCGAGATCTTGTTCAAACCAGGCAGCAAGTTCAGCTACTCGAATCCGGGGATCATCTTCCTCGGTCGCATCATCGAGAAACTCACCGGCGACGACTACGAGGTTTACGTCGACAAGAATATTCTCCGTCCGCTTGAGATGTATTCGAGCTACTTCGACGCGACTCCTTATCACCTTCTCAAACACCGCTCACATTCGTACTACATGCGCGACGGCAAACGCACGGAGGGCCGCTTCGATGCGAACACTGGCATCACTGTTTCTAACAGCGGTCTGAACTCGCCGATCGCGGACATGGTGAAGTATTTGAATTTTCTGATCGGTGATTCCTCGAAGAAGGCCGTCTACGATGTGATCTTGAAACGATCGTCACTAGAGGAGATGTGGAAACCGCAGTTGCCGACACCGGTCGATGCGAATGGCAACACCGGGTTCACGACGGATATCGGTCTGATCTATTTTCTCAACCGGCGCGACGGTCACACGTTCCTCGGTCACGGTGGGGATCAGAACGGTTTCATAAGCTACATCGACTTCGAACCGTCGACGCGTCAGGCATCGGTGATCGTCTTCAACACGAACGTCATCTACCCGGATGGAACGCCGGCGGAGAAGGATGTGGTGAGTCGATTGAGGAATGAGATTCGGAAACTGTATTGATTGCCTTCTCTGCGTGCTTTGCGAGCTCTGCGTGAAACTATGAGTCGGAGATTCCAGGACCTGGTTTCACGCAGAGCTCGCAAAGCACGCAGAGAAACACAAACCCAGCCTTAGTAACCCGAACGTTTCAGAAGATCCTCGAAACGTGGGTCATCCCGAAGTGAATCGAGAGCCGCGTCGGACTTGATACTTGGAATAAGAGCCGACTTGTATTTGTTCGCCAGGTTCAGCGATTCGAATGCAAGCTCACGATCTCCGCTCATAGCCGCGACTGAACCCAACCTGTAATGGTACGGCCAATAATTTTCACCGGGACGATCTTTCTTCAGGACATCCTTGTACGCAGTCAGTACCGCTTGCCAACCCTTTTGTGAGTAAGCCGCCCTATACCGTTCGAGCTCGCCGGAATCCCGGTTTGATCTCTCCTGGAGTTTCATAAAGGCGGTGAAGGCTTTCTCGCCATCAGCTTTGGCACTATAAGCGCGCCAGAGATTTTCATACGGGCGAGGCGAATTTGCATCCGTCTCCATTAAACTCTCGACGGTGTTAATTGACTCGTCATATCTTCGGGCCCGATAAAGCACCCAGCCGTACACATATAGCTGCTCAATGTAGGTGGGATTGAGATCGATCGCTTTCTTTGCCGCCTCGATCGCCTCGTCCGGGTTGCCATAATTTACCGCGCGACTGGAATACCAACGGCGATACGAGGCGGTATTCGGCGCTAACTCCCAAGCTCGATGAAAAGACTTGTCCGCTTCCTCGTAGTTCCAGTAGTAGTCATTGTAGATGATGCCTTTGACCCCGTAGGCTTCAGCCAAGTCTGGATCAAGTTCGAGAGCTCGCTCGATAGCCGGACCTGCAATCTTGTATTGTTCGTCGGGCGTCGTCGTCGAGCTAAAGTGTGAAAGCGCGCAATGAGCTCGTCCTTTCCCCGCCCAGGCCGCAGCAAAATTGCTATCAAGCTCGAGGGCTTTATCGAACAGCTTGATCGAGTGTTCGACGTCTGTAAGGTTCTCTTTTTCGATCAGGTATTGTGCCTGCAGATAGGTTCGATACGCCTCTTCATTTTCCGTTCCACGTTTAGCCAGATATTGGCCGGTCGCATTTCCAAAGTAAGAAAGCAGGCGGTTGCCGATCTCATTTGCGACGAAGTCCTGCATAACAAAGACGTCGCCCGAATCGGTCGAACTGACAAACGTCTCTACCGAACGTCCCGACTGCGAGTGAAACAACTGAGACGTAACACGTATCTTGCCGTTCACCGATTGGTAGTTTGACGAAACGACATAGTCTGCCCGCAGTTCCCTTCCAACCGTAACGGGATCCAGATCGGGGTCGGTATATCGGCGCACGTTGCTTAGAGCGCTTACTGACAAGTTCTGGGCCTTGCTCAGTTTGAGAATCAGAGATTCGGCGACCGCAAATTCGACGATCGGATCACGATTCTCGATATTGACCGGCTTGAGCGGTAGTACCGCGACGCGACTGATACCAGCGACTTGCGGTTCGGAATCTCGACCTAAAAGGAAGTATGCACCCGCCGCGATCAGTAGTGCGGCGATAGAGCCGATTGCAAGCACGTAACCGATACCTCGCCCGCGAGTTTCGGCACGCTTGATTTCATCAATAATCACGGGAGTAGCCGGTTCGGCATTGGTAACGGACACGTCTCCGACAAACTCGTACCCACGACCCGGGATAGTGCGGATCAGGCGCGCGGCCTTTGGATTGTCGCCAAGCGCCCGTCGTAGCACGGCAACGTTCTGAGCGAGGTTGGCCTCCTCGACAAAACTGTTCGGCCAAAGCAGCTCCATCAACTCTGCCTTCTCAACTATCTGCCCGCGGCGTTCGAGAAGGATCAGCAGAAGGTCGAAGACCTTTGCCGTCATCGTGAGGCGCTCGCCGCTCTGCGTGACGACAGCCCGGTCAGAGTCGACCACAATGTCATCCCACAGATAGAACCTCGCTTTTTCCGACTTGCCGTCCACCTTTTTAGAAGTTTTTAGAAAAACCTTAGAGATATCTAAGACTTGCACGTTCGGTTCGACGAAACTCGATGGCATCGAAGCCGAACCCGTGGGAAGTCTGCCAATTATAAACGAGAACCGGACGCAAGCGAATACAAGACTAGTTGGTTGTATCAATTATCGGTCAGGAGCCAGTATGAAACTTTTGAATGTGATCCTTCTTTTGATCTTTGCAGTGTCGAGCCAGGCACAAACGACGGAGTTTACTTTTCAGGGAAAGCTGAATGAATCGGGTACGCCGGTATCCTCGCCGCGCGATATCAGGTTTCGACTTTGGAACGCTGAAACGAATGGAACCCAGATTGCCGGCGATGTCACTGTGGCAAACGTCGCGTTCGTCACGGGCGTCTTCAGTGTGAAGCTGGATTTCGGCGACACCGCTTTTACCGGCGAACCTCGATGGATCGAGATCGGCGTCGGCCAGCCGGGTGCGGGTCTATATACGACGCTTCAGCCAAGACAAAGTCTTGGCTCATCACCCTACGCAATAAAGTCGCTCAATTCTGTCGAGGCCGAGACTGCGCAATTTGCAACAACGGCGCAAGATTCGAACTCGCTCGGGGGCGTTGCGGCGTCGCAATACGTTCAGACCGTCGACACGCGATTGTCCGATGCCCGTGATCCCTTACCCGGCAGTGCGAGCTACATCCAGAATCAAAACGCGGCGCCGCAAGCCTCGACCAATTTCAATGTCTCCGGAACCGGGACCGCAAACATCCTTCGAGCCGAGACACAATTCAATTTAGGAACTAGCCGAGTGTTCCACAGCCCGGGCACGAACCTCTTTGTCGGCAGATCGACGGGCACAAATTTCACGACCGGTTTATTCAACACCGTCGTCGGTGGAACAGCCGGCAACGGGATGATCAACGCGAGTGCCAATTCGATCTTCGGCAACGGCGCCGGATTTGATAACCAGGGTTCGGAGAATTCGTTTTTCGGAATGCACGCCGGGCAGCAAAACCAAAGCGGCGGGGCAAATTCGTTTTTTGGCAAAGACGCGGGAGCCGCGAACCTGAATGGCGTGAGGAATTCTTTCTTTGGCATCGGTGCCGGCGCGGGCAATACGATCGGCAATGATCTGACGCTGTTGGGATCTGCCGCTAACGTCGGCGCCGACGGACTCAACTTTGCGACTGCGATCGGCTCCGGCGCCGTTGTCGGCACAAGCGACACGATCGTTCTTGGCAAAGCCGCGGGAAACTACAACGGTGTAGGTCGTCCGGCCGATACAGTGCACACGCCTGGCATATTTAACGCCGGAACTCAGTTCAACCTTGCCGGGAGCCGAATACTAAGCAGTGGCTTCAACACTCTCGCGGTCGGACACTTAACTGGCAACAACGGCCAGTTCAATACTTTCGTCGGAACGTTTGCAGGTAACAAGAATACCGGTAACGACAACGTATTTGTTGGAAGCCTCGCGGGCCTCGAGAACCTGGCAGGAAGCTCAAATGTGTTTGTTGGTAGCCAGGCGGGAAGAAAAACAACTACCGGCCAGGGTAACTCGATGTTCGGAACGTTCGCCGGAAATGAGAATACGACGGCCAATGCGAACTCATTCTTTGGAGGGAACGCCGGATCCAGGAACACAGGCGGCAATTTCAATACGTTCGTTGGTAGTGATGCTAACTTCACCTCAGCAAATGCGACGGGCAGCGGAAACACTCTTCTTGGCTGGCTGGCTACCGTCGCGTCCGGTGTCAATGACGCCACAGCCATAGGCGTGGGAGCTCAAGTCACACAGAACAACACGATTGTCCTGGGCAGATCGTCCGAGACAGTTCAGGTTCCTGGTTCATTGACTGTTGCCGGAACATTCGGCGCATTTAGTCTCAACGCGA
>DATEOJ010000409.1:0-5264 GCA_035274235.1 Pyrinomonadaceae bacterium | reverse complement strand
GGAGAATCTCGCGCTCGAGAACGTCGATCTCCTGCGGAAGACTATCGATCTCGATTCGGATACGTGACGCGGCTTCGTCGATCAGATCGATCGCTTTATCGGGAAGGAATCGATCTGTGATGTAACGGTTCGACAGCGTCGCGGCGGCAACGATCGATGCGTCCTTGATACGAACACCGTGGTGAACTTCGTAACGTTCCTTCAAACCGCGCAGGATCGCGATCGTATCCTCGACCGTCGGTTCGCCGATGTAGACCTGCTGGAACCGACGCTCGAGAGCTTTGTCCTTCTCAATGTACTTTTGATACTCGTTAAGCGTCGTCGCACCGACCGCACGCAGAGTTCCGCGTGCGAGCGCCGGCTTTAACATGTTCGACGCATCGATCGCGCCTTCCGACGCACCTGCGCCGACCAGCGTGTGCAGCTCGTCGATGAAGAGAACGATCTGGCCCTCGGCCTTCTCGATCTCCTTCAAAACCGCCTTCAGACGATCTTCAAATTCACCGCGATACTTCGCGCCAGCGAGCATCGCACCGAGATCGAGCGAAACAAGCTTCTTGTTCTTCAAAGTCTCAGGCACGTCACCCGAAACGATTCGCTGCGCAAGTCCTTCGACGATCGCCGTTTTACCGACACCGGGTTCGCCTATCAATACCGGATTGTTCTTTGTGCGTCGCGATAGGATCTGGATCGTACGACGGATCTCGTCGTCACGACCGATGACCGGATCGAGTTTTCCCTTACGAGCTCGTTCGGTGAGATCCTGCGCATATTTCTCAAGCGCCTGGAAGTTCTCTTCAGCGTTTTGATCCGTGATGTGCGAACCGCCCCGCATATCGGTGATCACTTTCTCGAGATCGTCGCGGGTGATGCCATTCGAGCGGAGGATCCGACCTGCGTCGCCATCCTTCTCATCGGCGATCGAAAGAAGGAGGTGCTCGGTCGAGACATACTCGTCCTGCATCTTCTCAGCCTCTTTCTGTGCTGCCTGGAAAAGTGTGTTCGTTCTTGTACTGAAATACTGCTGGCCACCCGATACCTTCGGATGCTTCGCGATCGCGGCCACGACCTCCGTCGTGATCGAGCCGGCGTTCGCACCGATCTTACCGAGGATCGGACGCACGACGCCTTCCTGCTGTTCGAGCATCGCCGCGAGGATATGTTCGGGCTCAACCTGCTGGTTCTCGTTTCGCTCGGCTATGCCGATCGCTTCCTGAACGGCCTCCTGGCCGCGGATAGTAAACCTATCGAATCTCATTTTCTTTACTCACTATCTTACCGCACCAACGGCAATGTGCCGAGAGGGTGTAGTATTTATCGCTAAATCGAGCGACTTAGTCCATGGTCATAATAAAATCTGAGTGTAGTTATGTCAAATCTCAAATTTGAGGGAGATCAGTAAGGGCGGATTCCGATTACAGCTCGCGTAGCGAGCGAAAGCACGTAGCCCCAGCGTGAGCTGGGGTAGTTGCGACGCCACCGAACTCGCGTATGCGAGTGACAGATTTCTCGCCTCCAGATCTTTCGCCCGCCTACGCGGGCTCGTCTTGGTGTCAATCCTACCCCCCAGCTCAGGCTGGGGGCTATATGCTGCCGCTCGCTACGCGAGCCGCCCATGAGATTCCTGACTTGTAGCCCTTGGCGACAACTTCGCGATGCGGCTCAACGATGATTCTCCGAGACTCTCCTACGCCATTGCCGAGATGACACAACCCACGTTTACGGGTATATTTACCCAGCGCCGAATTACACTCGATGGACTAAATCCTGCTTCACCGTTCTGAAGTTCGTCGGGGTCAGCTCTACTACTAATGAAGATCTTGCGGGAAATCGCCTGGCCGCTGGTTGCGGTTGTCGCTGCGTTCGTCGTCGGCGGTATCATCGTCCTCCTCATTGGCGACAATCCGTTTGCCGCGTTTTACCACATGATCGGCAACTCGTTCGGTTCCTTGAACGATTTTGGCTACACGCTCTTCATTGCTACCCCGCTCATCTTTACCGGACTCGCGGTCGCCGTTGCGTTCCGGTGCGGTCTTTTGAATATCGGTGCCGAGGGTCAGCTCTATGTCGCGGCGTTCGCGACTGCGTGGGTCGGCATAAAGTTTGGCGGAACGGTCGTCGATATATTCGGGAAGTCGGAAGACTGGTCATGGACCACGTTACCTCCATTTATTCTCGTCCCGCTCTGCATGCTCGCCGCGATCGTCGCGGGTGCGGTCTGGGGTGCGATCCCCGGAATACTAAAAGCTAAGTTTGGTTCGCATGAGGTGATCAACACCATCATGATGAACTTCATCGCCGTCGCGCTGGTCAGTTACTTCACGCAGTACTACTACAAGATCCCCGGCGATCCGATCATGCAGACCGCGGAGATCGGACCGGGTGCTCACATCCCGCGAATCAGCCAGTTCATTCCCGGTATGCCGGACTTCGTTCCGCTTAGTATTGGGTTCTTGATCGCGATCCTGATGTGTGTGCTCGTCTACGTTTTCCTATGGAAGACGAAGTGGGGTTACGAACTGCGCGCCGTCGGCGAGAACGCGTCGGCTGCCGAGTACGGCGGCATCTCACCAAAGAAGCAGATCATTTTGGCAATGACCATCTCAGGCGGACTCGCGGGAATGGTAGCGATCGGCGAGGTGCTTGGTTATCGATACCGTTACTACGACGGCTTCTCGGACGGTTGGGGATTTCTTGGGATCGCGGTCGCGTTGCTCGGTCGTAACCATCCGCTCGGTGTGTTGATCGCCGCTATATTTTTTGCGGTCTTGAAACGCGGTGAGATCTTTGTCGACATCGAAACGCGGTTTGTGTCGAAGGATCTTGTCGAGGTTCTTCAGGCGATCATTATTATTTTTGTAGCGTCGCTGCAGAAGTTCTCGCGAAAGTGATTTTACCGCCAAGACGCGGAGACGGAGAGTTTTTTTGGAAAGGAGTGTTGGGAGCTGACAAGAAAAAGGTTTAGTTACACATGCTCGGATTAGTTTTCCTCTGCGTCTCCGCGTCTCGGCGGTTCAAACGATTTAATGAGCGAAGTTCTTACACCGACATTTCTACTGATACTTCTCTTCTCGACGATCCGAACGGCGACGCCGTTGATCTTTGCCGCGCTTGGCGGACTCTTCTCCGAGCGTGCGGGTGTGATTAATATCGCGCTGGAAGGATTGATGCTCGCCGGTGCATTCACTGCAGCGGTCGTTACGTACGAACTTCAGAATCCATACATCGGTTTCTTCTGCGGATTGATCGCAGGTGCGGCGCTCGCGGTTGTCTATGCGGTTGCGGTGATCAAGTTTGAGGCGGACCAGGTCGTCACCGGATTTGCGATCAGTATGTTGATGGTCGGATTGCCGGCGGTGATCAGTGCGGCGGTTTATGATTCCGCGGGGTCGACCGAACAGATCGCCAAAGAATATTTGCTGCCCGACCTCGGGAATCGGCTCAACATCGCATCGATTCTTGCGTTCGCACTTGTACCGGTCTGCTGGTACGTGATCTATAAAACTCCGTTCGGTCTTCGCTTGCGCGCTGCTGGTGAAAATCCCGCGGCGACCGATGCGGCGGGCGTCAGCGTTGCACGTCTGCGTTATACCGCCGTCATTCTTTCCGGTGTGCTTGCTGCAGCGGGCGGTGCGTATCTTTCGATCGGACAGAGTTCGCTTTTCACAAAAGCGATGACCGCGGGGCGCGGTTACATCGCTCTCGCCGCATTGATCCTCGCCAAATGGCGGCCGGTCCCGGTCCTCTTCGCGTGCCTCTTCTTTGGGCTTACGGAGGCGCTGTCGATCCAACTGCAAGGCGTCGTCAAGCTTCCTTCAGGCGAAGATATTCCAGTCCAGTTCATCCAGATGATTCCCTACGTCCTGACGATCATCGTGCTCGCCGGATTCATCGGACTCTCGCGACCGCCGAAAGCGTTGGGTATTCCGTACAAGAAAGAGAGCTAGACTTGTCACTATCCACTTGTCACTATCCACTCAAGCAGACCGTTTTCTTCAGTGGGTAGTGACAAGTGGATAGTGACAAGTCTCGGAACCTCCGTTCGTGTGCTACTCTGTTTCTCCCTGATTTTTATGACGTTTGAGAAAGCTGCCGAGGCGGCCGATTTCATTAAGTCGAAGTACGCGAAACCGATCAAGACCGCCATCGTTCTCGGTAGCGGTCTCGGTGCGTTTGCCGGTGAGTTGACCAATGCTACCGAGATCCCTTACGGCGAGATACCGGGCTTTGCGAAATCGACGGTCGAAGGTCACGCCGGGAAGCTTGTCCTTGGTGAGCTCGACGGGACGGCGATCGCTGTCCAGGCAGGACGTATCCATTATTACGAAGGCTACGACATGGAGCAGGTTACTTTTCCAGTCCGTGTGTTCGGACAGATGGGAATCGAAAACCTGATCCTGACAAATGCTGCGGGAAGTTTGAGCACCGAGATGAGACCCGGCAGCTTGATGCTGATAAGCGATCACTTGAACTGTATCGGCGAAAATCCGCTTCGCGGCGCGAACGACACTCGATTCGGCCCGAGATTTCCCGACATGACCGCCGTCTACGATCGCGACTTTCAGGAGATCGTAGTCAGGGCCGCGGATGCGATCGCCGACGAGCGAGTCGCGAATGGTGCCGACGCCGAGAAGACCGACTTCCTTCATCGCGGAATTTATTGCGGACTTTCCGGTCCGACCTACGAAACGCCGGCAGAGATCCGTATGTATCGTCTGCTCGGTGCGGATGCGCTTGGGATGTCGACCGTACCTGAAGCGATCGTCGCGCGTCACCAGGGAATTCGCGTCCTTGGTATCTCGTGCATCACGAATCTCGCCGCCGGAATGACGGACGAAAATATCGACCACGAACACGTCATGGAAACAGGGGCGATGGTCGCCGACGTTTTCAAAGAGTTGCTTCGGCGGGTCGTGAGAAAAATGAATTGAGTGGATGATTAAGTGGCTAACCGCAGATTACGCGAATAAGAATATTTATCTGGCTTTGATCTGCGTTATCCGCGTCATCTGCGGTTAACTTACTTTAGATTCTTGAGTTTCTATGTTTATTGGGATTTGCGGAGGCACAGGATCAGGCAAGACGACGATCGCGAGGTCGATCGTTGACGCGGTCGGGCGCGAGAATGTCGTGCTTGTCGAACAAGATTCCTATTACCGCAACCTCGCCGACATGCCGCTCGACGAACGTCATCAGGCAAACTTCGATCATCCCGATTCGATCGACAGCGACATGCTGGTCAATCACCTCGCCCGTCTAAAGCA
>DATEOJ010000408.1:0-4032 GCA_035274235.1 Pyrinomonadaceae bacterium | reverse complement strand
CGACCTCGATGGCTGCATCGCGCAACGTCTGGAAACCCTTACCCGAGACGAGCGGATTCGGATCCTCGATCGGCGCGACGACCCGGCCGATACCTGCCTGGATCAGGGCCGCGGTACAAGGCGGCGTTTTGCCGTGATGATCGTGGGGCTCGAGTGAGACATACGCGGTTCCGCCGCGTGCCTGTTCACCCGCCTGCGCGAGTGCAAGCATCTCGGCGTGTGTCACGTTCGCGTAGCTGTAACTTCCCTCACCCACGACGTCCCCATTGCTAGAAACGATCACGCAGCCAACAAGCGGGTTCGGAGAGACAAGAGCGATGCTCTCGGCAGCGAGATCCAGCGCTCGACGCATCGATGCCTCGTCGGTTGATAGGGTTTGATTTGAAGTGGTTGTGTCCAAATCGGTGCTAGCTAAAAAGTCCGTTAACGTAACTCTCGGCGTCAAAAACCATCAGGTCGTCGACCTGTTCGCCAACGCCCACGTAACGTATCGGAAGGTTCAACTCTTTCGAGATCGCGACGGCGATCCCGCCTTTCGCGGTCCCGTCGAGTTTCGTCAAAACGATTCCGGTCACATCGGCGACCTTCGTAAATTGTCTCGCTTGCTCGAGTCCGTTCTGTCCGGTCACCGCGTCGATGACGAGCAGCGTCTCGTGCGGAGCCTGCTCGACCTCGCGACCAGCGATCCGTTTCATCTTCTCGAGCTCGGCCATCAGGTTCGCTTTGTTGTGAAGACGACCAGCCGTATCGACGATCAGCACATCGGCGCTTCGAGCCTTCGCGGCTTGAAGTGCGTCGAACAAAACCGCTGCCGGATCCGTCCCCTGTTTTTGTTGGACGATCTGAACACCCGCACGCCCCGCCCAGATCTCGAGTTGATCAGACGCCGCGGCGCGAAACGTATCCGCCGCACAGATCAGAACTTCGTTACCTTCGTTCTTGATCCGCTGCGCGAGTTTGCCGATCGTAGTCGTCTTTCCAACTCCGTTCACGCCGACAACCATCAGCACGTACGGCTTGATCTCGTCATCAACACTCGTCTCCGACGCCACACCCGCTTCACGCGAATGCTGCAGGATGTCGAGTAGCTCACCCTTCATCACCGCCTTGAGAGCGTCGAGGTCGTTGATCTCCTGACGCGAAACGCCACGCCGGATCGCTTCCAGTATCTGCATCGTCGTCTGGACGCCGATGTCGGTCGAGATCAGCATCTCCTCGAGTTCGTCGAGTAGCTGATCATCGATCTGCTTCCGTCCTTCGAAGACCTGGTCGAGACGGTTGTTTATCGAATCACGAGTCTTCTCGATCGCTTTGGAAAAGCGGACGCCGATCTCTCGCTCGACTGCCGCCTCCTGAGCTTGTAGTTCCTCGATCGATTTATCGAGACCGAGTACCGATGTCGAGAACTTGTCCTCGTGCTTTCGTCGCCAAAATGCCATAACTGCGATGCGATAGATTACCGAGCCTTACCGCAAACTACCGAGTATAAAAAAATATCGCACGCTCAACAAACGTGCGATATCCCCGATCTCGCTATTACCGAATCTTTCGGCGGTTCTTTTCGGTGTCTTCCGTGTATTCCGTGGTTTGCTTCTTGGCCTAACCACGGAATACACGGAAAACACTGAAGAACACGGAAACGGAAATACGAAAAGGTCCAACGCAGCAGCGTTCGGCCCATACCATTATTCTTAAGGGTTAATTCCTCAACTGAAGATTGTCCGACTTCTTAAACATCGCGTAACCAAGCACGCATGAGAACACTGTCCAGAGATAGAAGAAAACGATGCCGCCGATGAATTTCGCGGGTATGTTTCCAAAGCCCGGAAGATCGAATGGCGATAATATCGCTGCCGCGAGACCGGCTACGATCAGGTACGCGATCATCAGGACAAACCCCATGACCAGGATCGAGACGTAAGTGCCGCCGAGCCGTTTGATCGTGTCGAGTCCGACAATCGGGTTGAGCGTGGCTCCAAAGGATCTTGTATAACCCGCGATCGCACATGCGACCGGGAAATAGAACAGACCCCAGAGGAGAAAGATCCCGCCGATAACGACGAGCGGTGCGGCGAGACCGAGGAAGCTCTGTACAAATGCCTCCTTCTCCTTCGCCTGAGTCTCCGGCGACTTACCGATCACCGATTCGAGACTCTGCTTTCTACCCTCCTGCACCGACGCCCATAGTTCTTCTTGTTCACGTGTTTCACGCGCCGACTGATCTTCAACCGGTTCGTCAGCGCCCGCGGCTTCTTCGGTTTCACCCGACGCCATCTCCTCCATCTCCGCAAGCCGACGCTCTTGCTTCTCGCTCAGGTCACCGACAACGCCCTTCACTTCCTCCGACTGGCCGAGCGTGCGTTGGGCGTCGTAGTAGTGAGTTCCCGGGATCTTTTCGACATCCTGCTGAAACGTGTTCATCTCCGAACTAACCGAAGAGATGACCAGGTATGTTCCGATGATCATTACCAGAATGAATGGGCCAAACGCCGAAAGGTACGCGCCGATACTGAGGAACAGCGGGTGGACGACGTCGTCCCACAAGTCGAAGTCTTCGAAGCTGGGCATGAAGTTAGCTTCAACATCACCGTGCGCAAAGCTGTCGACGGTGTTTGCCAGGACGCCGAAAGAGAGCATGTTGGCGAGCATCCAGCAGAAGAGCGCCGACACCATCATGTACACTCCACCCAGTGAGCTGACCGATTGGCCGACCGAGAAGCCGGCGAACATCAAGGCGCCGAAAAACAGACTTGCCTTGAACTTAAACGGATGCCCGAGCGCGTTAAAGAAGTCGGCCGCACCAAATCCTTTATCGATGGACGTCGTACGAAACTCAGTTGCCGAGCGCTTTTGGGTGACCTCGGTCAACGTGCGGCACATCGCACCGCATAACGGACAAATGCGTACGCTCCCGCCATACGCCTTCGGACAGGCTTTGCAGAAGCCATGACCGCAACCGTCGCACACATACGTCGATGGAACATCCGCGTGAAGCGCGCACAAAGAACGATCGGCTTGGAGGGCGGGTGTGTCACCCGGAACCGCGATCGTATGCTCAACCGGATCGCCGAACGACGGAGGTGGCGGGGCCGTTTCGGGCGACGTATGAAAGTTCGAGGACGCGAAGTCTGAAGGAGTCGCGTTCATCACCGCGGCGCTATCTGAGACTACCGGAACATCTGCCGGGACATCGGCCTCCGCTTCGGCCGTGGTAAACGTGACCGGCATCGGAAGACCTTGTGCCTTTGCGTTGAAGAACGGAACAAGGCTGGGAACTCGACGGGCTTCGATCCATCGAAGATTCCCTTTTCGAACCTTGTCTTCCGGATGCAGCGAGCCTTCGCCGATCCAGACCCCGAGTTCACCGAAGGGTGCTTCGTAGACCTGTCCTCCGACGTCTACCTGCCATATTTCGTTTAGATTCTGTGAGCTCATATTTCATCCGGCGCGGCTCACGCGACTTTCAATGAATGTTCGTGCTCGGTCGTGGTGATCTTATCGATCTCGGCCTCTATTTCGGCTTCGATCCTGGCTTTTGTTTCGGCGTCAAGCTCGGCTTCCAGTTCAGCCTCCAACTCAGAGTTTTTCGCGTTGACAAGGAACCGGACGACGCCCTGGCCGATCTCACCGGCGTCACAACCACGGATCAACGCACTCACGACTCCGCCGTCGTAGCGCGTGCCGACAAACTCTTTGATCTTATTGAGCGCGTCAGGGAGCAACATTCCCTTTTGATAAGGACGATCGATCGTCATCGCGTCGAACGTGTCCGCTACGCTGACGATCTTTGCCTGCAACGGGATCTCTTTATCGGTTAGCCCCTGCGGGTAACCCTTGCCGTTCACCATCTCATGGTGCATGTACATGCCGGGCAAGAAGTCTTTCATCGCCGGGATCTGCGACATGATCTTGTAGCCCTTCTGCGGATGGGTCTTCATGATCGTGAACTCTTCGTCCGTGAGTGCCGCAGGTTTTTTGAGGATGTTGTCGTCTATCGCGATCTTGCCGACGTCGTGAAGCAGAGCGCTTATA
>DATEOJ010000407.1:0-3616 GCA_035274235.1 Pyrinomonadaceae bacterium | reverse complement strand
AAGACCGCATAGGGGAACGAGAAACACATGAGCGCAAGTAACGTCACTAACGAAACGAAACCGAAGATGGAAGCGGTGGTCGAGGACTTCAAGCGTAAGCTCTCGAACGTACGCACCGGTCGCGCGACGGTCGGACTCCTCGATACGGTCATGGTGGACTACTACGGAACACCGACCCCGCTCAATCAGATGGCATCGGTCGCGGTTCCCGAACCGCAGCTACTCACGATACAGCCGTGGGACATCTCGCAGGTCAACGCCGTCGAGAAAGCGATCATAGGTGCAAACCTCGGGATGACGCCGTCGAATGATGGCAAGATAATCCGGCTCCCGGTCCCGGCCCTGAACGAAGAGCGTCGCAAACAGCTTGCGAAGCAAGTGCACGAGATCGCGGAAGAACACCGCGTCGCTTTGCGTAACGTTCGTCATCAGGCGAATGACACGCTGAAGAAGCTGCTGAAAGACAAAGCTATTTCCGAAGACGAAGAACGCGGTGGGTTGGATGATGTTCAGAAGTTGACCAACACGTTCGTTGGGAAGCTCGACGAGCTTGCGAAGCACAAAGAGCAGGACATTATGAGCGTTTGATAGTTTCTAGTTCCTTGTTTCTAGTTTCTAGTTCAAAGAATAAGTCCTACAGGTCGGGTCGATCTGTAGGACTTATTCTTTGAACTAGAAAGAAGCGGCGGGAACGGTACCACGAACTAGAAACCAGAAACAAGGAACTAGAAACTCAGTGGCTCACGTTGGAGTTCCCTTCCTTCAACGAATCCGCCATGTTGTCCTTGAATTCCGTGCAAAACTTAGCGACCTCTTTCTTGTCGGCCTTGTTTTCTTCGAGATTCTTTTTCAATTGCTCGCGGAACGTGTTGAGAGCAGTCTTCTTCACGGCCTTGGTGACGAAGTTGTCGTCCGGATTGTTTGCCTGACCTTCGAGTAGGTCCATCGCCTCGTCGCATTCCGCGATACCTATCTTTTTCTCACCGACCGCAGTATCGACTGCATGGTCTGTGATCGTCTTGTTCGAACTTGTGTTCGATGATGATGATGACGGAATGACCGCGGTATTCGCGTTCCCTTCACTCACCGCTTTTTGTGCCCGATCCATGATCCCACATCCCAATACAAGTGGAACGGTGATCGCAATTGTTATAAGTGTATTACGCATTCGAGGGTGAGTATTCGATGAAAGCTAAGAGGTGTCAAGGATAAAGCTACGCGTTGCGATTCATCCTCTTCGTAAATGTGTCGGCAATGCTTTTGCCATGACCGTCACGGGTGAGCCGGACTTGGTCGCCGGCTTCCAGCTCTCCGGTCGTCGTCACTGAAACGTAGAATCCGCTTCGGCCGCTTTTTGCGAAGCGCCGGATGATGTCGGTTCGACCGAACCTTATTCCGAGTTTGAAGCACGGATAGCGGGGAATCGTCACCGCAAACTCCGCCGTCCCGATAACGAGTTTATCTCCAGGTCTTATATCCGTTTCGAGCACGCCGTGCGTGGTTAGATTCTCGCCAAATACACCCCATGGCAGATCTACTCCCGGCAGCTCATCTCGCCAATACTCGTAGTGCTCCGAAGGATAAATGTAAACAGCTTTCTCCACACCACCGTGTACTGTCAGATCGGCTTGTCTGTCGCCCGCGAGGTTAAGGCGACCGACTTTTACTTTCCCGGAGACCGCATCCTTAAATATTCCGGTCTCTATCAAACCGCCCGCGTATTCTACCTCCCGCGGCTCGCCGACGTTTACGGAGATCACCTTCATCAAACTAATGGAAACACGAGTGATGAAAGAACACTAGCGCTGTGGAGATGCGATCGTCAGCGGACCACCGTTCGAATCGTATACGACGTAAAGATTAAGCGCCTGGTCCTTCACCTCAGCCCGAACATCTTTTACCGCAGACTGGAGATTTCCCTCGGCCGCGACGATCGGCAGATCGATCGCGATCTGACGTCCATCGATAATTCGAACTGGATTGACGCGCGTGTTCAGAGTCGATTGCACCAGCGGCGTGACCAATGCCGAGACCACGGGATTCACCCCGTCGAGATTCACTGTCTCAACATTGATCTGACCAAACACGGTCTGGCTCTGCTGATCGAAACGCATTTCGAAGTTCGATTGAGCCCAACCGGAGAATCTCGTACAGCCAAACATCGATGCATAACTGCCAGTGAATGCCAGGGGGGCCGAGATCTTGCCGTTGTCGAAACTGACGCCTGTCTGAACACCGCTTCCCTCACGCTGTACCGTGATCCGACCTTCGCAGTCACCGGTCGCAGAACCAAGCGGAAACGACGGCGGCTTCATGTCCGTGAAGATAGTCGTCAGCGCATCGTTTACGAATTGCTGTCGCAGAACGATCTGAGCTGTTCCCGGCGGCAAACCGTTCGGGTCCGGCTTTTGAATCGGTGTTCCGGGCGCGATAACCGCCTGCGGAACACCGACAAAAAAGTAGAACGTTAACGCACCGCCGAGAACGAGTCCGATCAGCAAACCGACAATCAGTCGAGCCATATGTTTATCTCGCCGGTGATGTCATCGGCGACGGCGAACCTGCCGGTGCCTGCGCCTGCTTTATAGCTTGTCCGGCCAAAGCCGCGACAGCGTTGAAAATTAAATTCGCCTGGGCTTTCACCTGCTCAGGATCGATCTTCGCGTAATCGGTCGGCAGCGTGAAAAGGCTCGGATCGGGTGTGGTCTTGATGTCGGTCATCTCCGTCACCATTCTCACGCCGCTGACGCCCTGCACATTCGCACCGGATTGCGACTGCGAAACCGTTTCGCTGCGAACCGGCAAACTGGTCTCCTTATCGACAAGCACATACGATTCAGTCGTCACATTGCCAGCCTGCGTTTGTGTATTCGCCGTACCGCTGTACGCATATTTCACGACCGACCGACCGTTCGTTGTCTCTTCGCCAACAAGTCTTACGCCCGGGATCGCCTTGACCTGTGCGACGATCTGTTCGGGCATCAGGAGACGGCGGACTTCAAACCCGAGTGCCTCTTTTGTCAGCTCCGCATACTGCTTCCGGTTCGGAAGAATAACGTAGTTCATCCCGGCCTTTTCGAGATAGATGACCTTATCGTTTGTCCCGGGCATAATGAACTCCATCACGCGATCAGCGCCTGATCGCGCGACCATTGCACCGAGCGTAGGCAACGTCGCTTTTTGCGCCTCGCCCATCGTCTCGAGCGTTAGTTTGATATTTGCCTGATACTCGTTGGGTTCGCTCGTCGTGATCGACGTCGAGCTGGTCGCGTTGGTGTTTGTGTTCGAGTTGAAGTTTGTATTGGAGCTTACGTTCGTCGAGTTGGTCGCGACCGTCGTGTTTGTCGCGGGACCCTGACAGCCCGTAGCAACCAGGACCGACGCTAACACTGTCGATCCGATCAAATACATTCCCTGCCTGATACTTACCATGTTCCTGCCTCCTCAAAGCGTGACTGAATTTAGTACAAGCCACTAAGAATTGAGCAAGGATTATGCCCGTTCAAGCTTTGCGAATTTTTCGATTAGTTTTTTCTGACCAAAGCCGGGAAAGCTCACTGTCAGTTTTGTATTGTCGCCGCTTCCCTCGCGTCTCAGCACTAGACCGGTCCCGTAC
>DATEOJ010000406.1:0-2025 GCA_035274235.1 Pyrinomonadaceae bacterium | reverse complement strand
ATCCAGAGCGAGACGTAAGACGCGCGACCGTGCGGCCACGATGAAACGAGCGCGTTGAAGTCGACGAACATCTCCGACATCGCGAGCACG
This sequence comes from Pyrinomonadaceae bacterium, assembly GCA_035274235.1. Taxonomy (GTDB): domain Bacteria; phylum Acidobacteriota; class Blastocatellia; order Pyrinomonadales; family Pyrinomonadaceae; genus OLB17. The sequence goes on along the minus strand of DATEOJ010000406.1, from coordinate 1,935 downwards.
AAAACCGGGATCGTCAACGGCAGCGAGATCCAGAAGCGACGCTTCATGTCGGTGAACTCGGGATCGGGGGTATCGTCGAGCGTGATCTCTTTCGGCTCGAGAGCCATTCCACAGATCGGACAACTGCCCGGACCGATCTGTACGATCTCCGGATGCATCGGACAGGTGAAGTCGATTTGGGATTTGGGATTTGGGATTGCGGATTTCGTTGCGGCCATCACACCGCGATTCGTTTCGTAGGCTGAGCGGTCCGACAAGAACGACTCGGGATCCGCCGCGAACCTTTCCTTACAACGCACGGCGCAAAAGTAGTACGTTGTGCCGTTGTACTCGAACAAAGCAGCAGCGGTCGACGGGTTGACGGTCATGCCGCATACAGGATCGATGGACTGGGGCGCAAGCGTCTCGCTTGCAGCGGCTGCGCCGCCGCCGTTCCCCATGACCGGAAGTGATCTTTTCTTTTTCTCCATGAAGCTCATTAACCTTAACGAGGACAGGCAGGAATGCCTGTCCTACGCGTGCGGGGACAGCCCGAAGCCTGTCCGACGCGTGTGCTATTTAAGTCGTGACGGACGCAGCCTAACAAAAAACTGCCATCCCGCATGGGTCGTTCCGCCGTAAACATTCGAGATGCTCGACGGATTCGAATTGAACGTGGCCATACCGCCGATGCCGACATCGATACCTTTGTCCTTCACGACATCGCGAAGATAGCCGATCGAGTAGGACCCGAGCCACAGGTTTCCATCGGGGTGCGGTTCGTCTAATACCAGCTCGTGCGCATTCTTCTGGACCTGTTCGAAGCGACCGAAAACAGCATTCTTATCAAATTCATAATTGCTTTCAAAAAGAACGGAATTGCTGTTGCCCTGATCGCTGCTATTCCTGCCCCAGACGAATGTGTTTGCCCAATTGCGATCTCTGCTGAACACCTTGTTGAAGATCGCCGACGCCGTCGTCCGACGCAGCACTTTTAACTCGGGTTCTGCTCGCTCCGGATGTTTGAGATAACCGTGCGAGATCTGGAACGACCATTCTTTAGTCGGATTAAATGAGAAGCGCCCGCTAAACGAATTTAGTTTTGGCGAATCGATCGCCCAGCGATTCTCGTCGGGCTCCGTACCGTTAAAGGCGCTTGCCTCGAACTTGAACTTGTCATGCGTAAAGCCGGCCGTGATCACGCCATATGTGATGTGCGACGCATCCTGCCAGTGGTGCCCGATCGGAGCGTCGGGATTGTTCATGCCGGACAGTCGATGCAAATACATCGGCGGACCGAGTGCTGGTTCACCCGGGAGGCCTGCATAGAAGTAGATCGAATTCTTATCGTCGAACTTGTACGAGTAAGTCGCTGCAAGCTCGCTGACGAAGTCGTGTGGATGCTGACGGTCGTGGATGGGCTCGCCTCCGTACAGTTCGCCCGACTGATAGAGAAGCGGGTACCCGTAACCGCGTTCGATCAGCGGATCAAGACTGAGCATCGTACGAAGACCGATCTGCGCTTTCTCGCCGATAGGCTTCGTGTACATCGCCATGAACATCGACGGCGCGTCAAAACGACTGCGACTGCCTTTTCCCGCTACCGAGACGTCGCGATTCGATCCAATTGACGTGTAACGAAGAAACGCGGTTCCGTGAAGCATCAGCATCGAGCCGTCTCCATACATTTTCATGTAGGCATAGGTGGGGGAAGAGTCGGGAACCCACGCGGTCCCCGATCCTTCGCGCGACATCGGGTCGGCGAGATTTATTGACGAGCGCATTTGGTGGCCTGAGCCACCCGCCGTTTTGTCGTGCTGATGTTCAGCTCCGGTTGGCTTAGCATCTGCCGGCGCTGCGTGCTGGTGTTCGGCTTCGGTTGGTTTAGAAGCGGCCGGCGCTGCGTGTTGATGTTCAGGTTGGTGCTGTGGTGTAGCCGAAGGAGCCGGATGATCG
>DATEOJ010000405.1:0-7905 GCA_035274235.1 Pyrinomonadaceae bacterium | reverse complement strand
TACGTCGCGTGTCGACCACCCGCTAACGCAGGCGGTACTGACCTGTGTGACCACGGAAAGCACCGAGATACACAAACGATAGATGCTTCTCGCACTCTTACAAATCGACTGGAACAAACTCCGCCCCGAATCGATCTTCGGCGGACAGATCCTAGAGCGGACACCCGCCGGGCTGACGGTCGTCTATATTATCGGCGTCGGCGTCCTGCTTGGTTTTCTCGTCCTCACCTTCTACGACAACTTCAACCGTCCGAAATTTCTCTACGAACTTGATCTTCCACGTGAGGTAAAGAAGCGCCTCACTCAGACGATCGCCAACCGTAGCATTCGACTGTGGCAAGTCGTCTTTGTTTGTCTTGCGTTTGCGGTGTTCGGGTTCCAGGTTTACTGGACGTATTTCGCAGACGAGTCGAACGAACAATTTCAAGCACTCGCATACAAAGACATGCGAACTCGCCGGACGACCGCTGCAAACCTTCGCGGTTGGATGCTCGATCGAAACGGCACGCTTGGCGGTTCCCTTGCGTATTACAAACTCAACTCTGACCGTAATATCGTTCGCGCGTTCTCGCTCGAGAAAGAGATGGCGCACATGCTCGGCACCGAACGCGGAACGCCGGGTCTCGAACGCACACTATATAAACGCGCCGCAGATCCCGCCCCTGAAGCGTGGGAAGTTTTGACTCGGATCAAGCGTCCGGAAGATGAGCAGAAGGACGTGAAGGTGACGATCGATCGCGATCTCCAGGCATTCATCGCTGCACAACTCGAAGGCAAAAAAGGCGCGATCGTAGTTCTCAATCCGCAGACGGGCGATATCCTGGCGATGTTCTCGAACCCGACGTTTAGCCTCGCCGAAGCACAAGACCTCGACGATTACTTGAAGTTGGAAGGCAACAAGCGCGACAAGCCGTTGTTAAATCGCGCGACCCGTGAGTTCTACGTGCCGGGTTCAACGTTCAAGACATTCACGATGATCTCCGCGTTTCGCGCCGGAAAGCAGGACTCGATGTTCGCCAGCTTCCCGGGCGGATTTAAGCCGACGCCAAACTCGCGTCCGATCGTCGATTCAACGCAGAAGCTCGGTGAGGACGGCAGCGTCGGCGGTGTATGCGACGGCGGGTGTCAGGAAAAGAATATTCAGTTTGCGTATCAGGTTTCCAGTAACCAGTACTTCGCGCAACTCGCGATCGCACTCGGACGCGAAAGACTTCGCGAGACGGCGCAGCTCGTCGGGATAAATCCTGTCGACACACCGGAAGATGCTCTGATGCAAAAGTTTTTCCCGAACGTCTTGAACGCGAGCAATCCCTCGATCGCCGGATCGATCGCTCCGCAGCAGTCGACGATGGTAACGGGTAAGGATATTTCGCTTTACGATCTCGGCCTTCAGGGAATGGGTCAGGGCTATGCCGGGCAGATGACGCCGCTTCAGATGGCGATGATCGCGGCGATCCCGGCGAACATGGAAGGCAAGTTGATGAAGCCGCGGATCGAGTTTGACCAACCGCCGCAGGCGTTCTCGCAGGTGCTCTCTCCGCAGCAAGCGGCCCAGATCCGAATGATCATGTCGACCGTGACCGAAGAACCCGGCGGAACGGGCACGGTTATCTCCGCAAAGCTCGCCGGCACGGGAATCAGGACCGGCGGCAAGACGGGTACGGCCGAAAAGCAGGCACCACTCTACGACGAGAAGACCGGAAAGCTGAAGACCGAGAAAAAGTTCCGACGCGGTGCAGATGGAAAGCGTGAAGAGTATCAAGTGCCGGTGATGTATGAGCGAACGGACAGCTGGTTTATTACGATCGCTCCGCTAGAGCGTCCGCAAGTCGCGATAGCAGTTGTGGTCGAAGGTGGTGGATACGGCGCGCGAACCGCTGCACCGATCGCGGCGAGTGTGATCTTAAAAGCGAGAGAGTTGGGAATACTCGGCGATCAGTACAAACCGAAGGCCCAACCGGCGAAGCCGACAGCAGCGAAGCCAGCAAAGAAGCGGCGGTGAGCGAATGCGGGAGCGGGAGCGACCACAGGCAGTACCGCCCGCGTTAGCGGGTGGCACGGCGCAGGAGATGAAATACGGTGGCGTTGGGTAGAGTCCTGACCACCCGCTAACGCAGGCGGTACCGCCTGTTATTTACCATTGAAGAACAGGACCTCATCACATTTTTTTATCCTCGTGCTGATCGTCGCCTTAACGGCGATCTCGCACTACTCGATCAATTACGGCGGACTGATCCGCGGCTATGAGACGTCCTGGTACACTGCCGTGCGCAATATCAGTTTGCTGAGCCTCCTCGCCGTCCTGCCGATCTTTCTCAAACGCTTTGCAAACTACCAGGGCAACTGGACGCTTTACACTGCGGCCGTACTTCTCTTTTCGATCGGCTTGACCGTTCAGTATCGTTTGTTCAGCGACCCCGAATATGTTTCGCGTCGCGACAAAGCCGAAGCTCGCGCGGCGAAGATAAAATCGCTGCAGCTTCACTACATTCAAGAGAATTACACCGCCGAGAAAAAACAGATGATGGGTCTCCCGGCGACGCCGCCATCGCCCGTCGATCTCTCGACCGAAACACCGCGACCTGCCGAAGACACGATGACCGGCGTCATGCTTTCGGGACGCACGATCAATCCGTTACTCGGAATTCTCGGACTCATCGCCGCGCTTCTTCTCATCCGCCGAGAGAAGATACTCGACTTTCTCCAACGCAACGGATTCGCGATCGTGTTGCTGACGCTTGGTCCGCTGTTTCTCGCAGCGATCACATCGCGGGCGGGAAAATCGATCGGCAACATGACTCCGTGGGAACCATCGAAGATCCCGTTCCTGATCGGCTTCGCGGCGATCCTTGCGGTGCTCTACAAGAACCTCGCAAAGACTTACTGGGGACTGCCGCGTGCGAAGGATGTCGTGCCGCTTGTCTTCATGGCGATACTTCCCTTCGTACCGTTCTTCGTACTGAAAGACTTCGGACAGATGATGGTCTTTAGCGGGGTCTACGCGACCTTGTATCTCATCGCAGTCCGACGTTTCTCGCAACGCTTCGTACTAGTCGGAACCGTGCTGCTTGCAGTCGGCGTTCTCGTTGTCGGTGCACTTCCGGAAAAAACGCAGGCGAGTATTCCGCTACTTCCAACGCTGGCAAAACCGGTCAAGGCAGTTCTACCCGATCGCATTCAACAGCGATTCCATCTCTGGCTCGACGGGTTTAATCCTCCGACGCCCGAGACATCGTGGTGGAAAGACGACTACGACGACTATTACAAGAAGCTCGTCGAGAAGGATCCGGCGATCGAACAGATGCTCGCCGAAGACCCCGATCTTCAGAAGACGATCAACGTCGATGCATGGTTTGACGTGCTCGCGTTCCAACCCGCGCAGGCGACTTTCGGGCTCGCGTCCGGCGGTACAACCGGTCGCGGACTCGGTCTCGGATACCCGGAATTGATACCCGTCGCCGACTCCGATTACATCTTCGCCGCGCTCGCGGAAGAACTTGGACTTTTCGGGGGTTTGTTGGTAACCTTTGCGCTAATTGTGCTGGTAAGCGCTGGCGTGAGAACGGCTTTGGATTCACGCGACATGTTCAGCAAACTTTGCGCGATCGGCCTGTCTGCCTTTATAGGTTTTCAGGCTCTGGTCAACATCGGGGGCATAACGCGAGCTCTGCCGATGACCGGGATCACGTTGCCGTTCGTGAGCCATGGCGGATTCTCGTTGATAACGAGTTTCGTCATGTTGGGAATGCTGATGGCGTTCTCACATCGGAACGCTCTCGACCGGCGCCAGGCGGAACTTGAAGCTTTGCCTTAACCACCACGACATTCGCCCTGCATTTTAGGTCACCCGGAGACTAAAAGATGGAGAATAACTTTAACATTACGTCGGGATCGGTCTCGGACCGCGGCTTGAGCGAAAAGCGTCCGGAGAACGAGGACTCGTACCTCGTACTCGAAGACCGCGGTATTTATGCCGTCGCCGATGGCGTCGGTGGAGCTCAGGCTGGCGACGTTGCATCGCAGATGGCCGTTGAGATCCTCGGCGAAGCTTTCCTCAATCAGCGGAGCGAACAGGACGCGGAAGATGTAATGCGTGCCGCGATCGAACAAGCGAATTCGGCCATCTATCAGATGGCGAATGAGCTGCCTCAGCTTTCCTCAATGGCGACGACGATCGTCGCACTTCATCTCAACGGAAACATCGCGACGATCGGACATGTCGGCGACTCGCGTGCCTATCGTCTCGATCGTCATGGGCGGCTTCAGCGCGAGACAAACGATCATTCGGTCGTTGAAGAAGAAGTTCGCGCCGGCCGAATGACGCCGGAGCAGGCTGCGAATCATCCGAGTAAGAACATCATAAGTCGTGCCCTTGGGGCTGAGTTGGACGTTGATATAGATCTGCGGACGCTCATGCTCGAACCGGGCACGACGTTTCTTCTCTGCTCGGACGGGATCACTCGTCACATCGCCGATCACGAGATCACGAGTTTCCTCGGAATGGACACTGAGCCCACCGACATTTGTGCGCGGTTAAAGGACCTGTGCTACGAGCGCGGTGCTGAAGACAATCTCACTGCCGTAGTCGTACGCGTTGCGGGTGAACCGGTAGAACAGTATTCGGCGGCTGCGGCTGGGGCATCGGCCGGTGACGGCGAGGAGATGACGGTTGCGTCAGCTCGCGCTGGTTATGTCGGAGGGCATAGTGACTCGGAGGGCGAGGAAGAGTTTTCAAACGGAGACACGATCTCGATCGATGAAACGGAGCTCGATGATCAGTCATATCTGATGGAAGATTCGAGCGAGGATAGTATCGGCAGCGATACTAAGGAACGTTTGACTGATTATTCTTCGTCGAGCCTTATCGTTCCCGCTCAGCCTGATCCCGAACCCGATGATCAGACTGCAGCCACTCCTCGCCCCTCTCCGTATATCGTCCCGCGGGATATCGAAGTTAAATCGGAAAGCGGCGGTTCGCGTTTGTTGTCGGCGCTACTGTTCTTAGTGCTCGGCGGCGTGCTCGGAATGGCAGTTTATTATTTCTGGCTTGGATCAACACCCGATGCTCAGCCGGCCGTCGAGACGCCGGTCATCACCGAGATGAAGAGCACAAATCCTCCGCTCACCGCGTTCGAAGAGGGACGTCGGCTCGTCGATAAGGATCCGCAAGCTTACATCAACGCGAATGCGGCGGCCTCGCAGGACGTCGACGACTATTTCCTCCTAGGACGGGCGTTCATGCTTACCGGGAAATATTGGGAAGCAAAGAGGTCATTCATCGAAGCACGCAATCGTCTAGCAACGGCAGATCCGAATAACGCGAAAACACTTGCTTCAGAGATATCGATGGCATTAGCGATCATCGAGAGTCCTCAAGCGACGGAGAGTTTTACGCGAGATATCACCACTGCGAATGCGGGAACGAGTGCTAACTCGAATACAAACGCCGCGGCACCGCCTGCAACGCCGATACGGTAAGCATCCACATTATCCGACCAGGCAGTACCGCCCGCGTTAGCGGGTTGTGCAGCGCTTGGAGGGAATCTAGTCAAACCAAACCTGAGCTTTCGACCACCCGCTAACGCAGGCGGTACCGACTGTGCCGGACAAGTCTGCCTTCTCCCTTCGGCTTCCTAAGTACGGACGACCGACCACTGCTCACTGCTCACTGCCGACTCCTTCTCGCTTCAAACAAGATCACCCCAGCCGCGACGGCGAGATTCAAACTCTCTACTTCCCGCTCCATAGGAATCTTGATGGTCTCATCGACGCGTCGGAGTTCGTCGTCCGATAAACCGTGAGCTTCCGAACCGAATACGAGCATCCTCGGTTTGAACCAATCGACGTCGTAATGTGCGACGTCAGCATGGGCATCGGCGGCGGTTGTCCGAAGGTTATTTGAGCTTGCCCAGTCGATCACATCGTCGAACGACACGCCTTGCAATATTGGAAGTCGAAATGCTGAGCCCATCGATGCACGAATCGCTTTCGGGGAGAAGGCGTCGGCGGATTCCGACGATACCAATATCGCCGCGGCTCCGGCGGCCTCGGCGGCTCGAACAACTGCTCCGAGATTTGATGGATTGTTTATGCGATGAAGAAAAACGACGAGCGGTATTGTCGAACCCGAGATCAGATCCGCAATTGCATCGGGAGAAACCGAAGGCCGCTCGGCAACGATGACAACTCCCTGCGACGTGACCGTGTCCGCGATCGATTCGAATGCCTGACGACTCACCTCGTAGATGGTTCGCGCTCCGGCGTCTGTCATCAACTCCAGAAAACCCGAACCGTCATCGGTCGAAACAAACGCCTGGTCGATCCGCACACGCGACTTGATCGCTTCCGCGACGAGCCTCGCTCCCTCAATAAACATCTTCTCGCGAACCTTGCCGTCACGAACACGACGAGCATCCTTGAGGCTGACATTGTCCCGACTTGTTACCTTAACGATGGTCCGCATCGAGTGTTAGTTTTACCATCCGTCCATGTAATGACAAAGCGACGACCTGGTCTGATTTTGTATTCCGCCACTTGGTGGTCAGCATAGGGGAGTACCGCCTGCGTTAGCGGGTGGTCGAGAGCCGAAGGTGAAGTGCATCGGCGTCCCCTCGAGTCTCGACCACCCGCTAACGCAGCCGGTACTGCCTTTCCTTGCCACGCGAGCAACGGGGAGACCTATCTAAATCCCCTCACATTGCCTGACTCTCGAATTACGCTAAAATGACGTAACGCTTCAGTAAGTCTTATGAAACCCGAGACACGCCCGATGAATAAGCTCGAGATCCTCGACGAGAAATCCCGCCAGGCCGAACTGGGCGGCGGTGCAGCCCGAATCGAAAAGCAGAAGAACGGTGGAAAGTTGACCGCCCGCGAGCGGATAGAGTTCTTGCTCGATGAGGGCAGCTTCGAGGAATTCGATAAGTTCGTCGTCCATCGCTCCCAAGACTTCGGACTCGAGGAACAGAAGTATCCGGGAGACGGCGTCGTTACCGGTCACGGTTTGGTCGACGGTCGCGAAGTTTTTGTCTTCGCTCAGGACTTCACTGTCTTCGGCGGATCGCTATCCGAAACCCACGCCGCGAAGATCTGCAAGATCATGGACCTCGCCATGAAGACCGGTGCTCCGGTTATCGGTCTCAACGATTCGGGCGGTGCTCGAATTCAGGAAGGCGTCGTGAGTCTCGGCGGGTATGCCGATATCTTTTTGCGGAACACCTTGGCGAGCGGAGTGATCCCGCAGATCAGCTGCATTCTCGGACCGTGTGCCGGCGGTGCCGTCTATTCACCCGCGATCACCGATTTCAATGTGATGGTGAAGGACACTTCCTACATGTTCATCACGGGACCCGACGTCATCAAGACGGTCACACACGAAGAAGTGACAAAGGACGAACTGGGCGGTGCGATGACGCACAATGCGAAATCGGGGGTTGCACATTTCGCGGCCGAGTCCGACGAGCACGCGTTACAGCTCACCCGCGAATTGCTTTCTTTTGTCCCGTCGAACAACATGGACGACCCGCCGTTCATCGCGACGACGGACCCGAGCGATCGGGCGGACGCCTCGCTAAACTCGATCGTACCCGAGTCATCAAATCAACCGTACGACATTCGCGACGTTATCAAACCCGTCGTCGATGATGGTTACTTCTTCGAGGTGCAGGAGCATTATGCACCGAATATCGTTATCGGGTTTGCACGGCTTGGCGGATACTCGGTTGGGATCGTTGCGAACCAGCCTGCGTTTCTTGCAGGTGTCCTCGATATCGATGCATCGGTAAAAGCCGCACGATTCGTTCGCTTCTGCGACTGCTTCAATATCCCTCTGATCACATTTGAAGACGTCCCGGGATTTCTACCCGGCGTTAATCAAGAGCACTACGGGATCATTCGCCACGGTGC